>CAJUPI010000008.1 GCA_910588125.1 uncultured Lachnospiraceae bacterium | reverse complement strand
GCAAAGGTTTCGATAAAGGAGCCACAGCCGGAGGAGCAGGCTTCGTTTAGCTGTACGCTGTCCACGGTGCCATCTTTGATCTTAATACATTTCATATCCTGGCCGCCGATGTCCAGAATACAGTCTACGTTTGGCTCAAAAAATGCCGCGGCATAATAGTGGGAGATCGTCTCCACCTCGCCCTCATCCAGCAGAAATGCGGATTTTAAAAGGGCTTCTCCATAGCCGGTGGAACAAGACCAGGCCAGCTTTGCCTTTTCCGGCAGCAGGGTGCGAATCTCTTCCATAGCACGTATGGCGGTGGCAAGAGGGCTACCATTATTATTGGAATAGAACCGGTAGAGCAGGCTTCCGTCCTCGCCTACCAGCGCCACCTTGGTGGTAGTGGAGCCGGCATCAATTCCCAGATAACAGTTGCCTTCATAGGTGGAAAGTTCTCTGGTCTTTACACAGTGGGAATGATGACGCTCACAAAAAAGGCGGTAATCCTCCTGGGAGGCGAACAATGGTTCCATGCGGTTGATCTCGGTCTCCATCCGGATTCCGGTATTTAAGCGGTGGATCATATCATTCAGAAAAATGACATCATTTCCCCCGGCATTCATGGCAGCGCCGATGGCGGCGAATAAATGAGAGTGTTCCGGCGCTATGGTGTGCTCGGAATCCAGATTCAATGTGCGGGTAAATGCGCGGCGCAGCTGGGGCAGAAAGTGAAGAGGGCCACCGAGAAAAGCGACAGTGCCCCGAATAGGCTTTCCGCAGGCCAATCCGCTGATTGTCTGATTTACAACTGCCTGGAAAATCGATGCGGCCAAATCTTCCCTGGTAGCACCTTCGTTGATCAGTGGCTGGATATCGGATTTGGCGAACACCCCGCACCGGGCGGCGATAGGATAAATCATCTGATAATTTTCAGCGTATTGATTTAATCCTGAGGCATCGGTTTGTAAAAGAGATGCCATCTGGTCGATGAAGGAACCGGTGCCGCCGGCGCAGATCCCATTCATGCGCTGATCGATACCGCCGGTAAAGTAGATGATTTTGGCGTCTTCGCCGCCCAGTTCAATGGCTACATCTGTCTGAGGCGCTTCTGCCTTCAAAGCAGAAGCCACTGCCACCACCTCCTGGGTAAAGGGAACTTGCAAATGCTTTGACAGAGTCAGCCCGCCGGAACCGGTGATTCCGGCACAAACAAAGATCTCGCCGAGCTGTTTTCGCGCCCGGGTAAGCAAAAGAGCGAGTGTTTCCTGAATATTGGCAAAATGCCTTTCATAATCGGAAAATGCAATTTGGCTGCCATGCATAACAGCAATTTTTACAGTGGTGGAGCCAATGTCAATACCTAAGGTATAAGTGTTATGTGAATGGTTATGTAGATTCATATGCGTGGGAAATTCCCTGCCTCCTTATCTTTCCGTTGCGGTTTACCGCTAATAACTAAGCTAATAACTAATAAACATTTATGCAAACATCAAAAAAAGAATGCAACGATACTTTATCATATAACGGAGCAAAATACAATTTAGAGGGGCGTAAAAAAATGGTTAAGAAATGATGGCAAAAACAAGTTGTAATATGTTTGACAAAATGGTGGCCAGAAATTATAATGTGGTTTGTAGGAAAGTGATTCAAATTTTCAACCGGTAAGGAGCGGATTGGCGGTGGCCCGGACGGTTGAAACATCACAAAAATTCAAAAAAAGGAGGCGGCAGGAATGGATGAGGGCCCGGCGTATCACATAGATACGGATGACGTACGAAAGCGGAAGCCTGCACTGCTGTTTTCAGGAATCAGGTACGGGATTTTTTAAACGGATCCCCATGCTTTTCCGGGTGCAGTGCGGGTTTTACAAGATAATTTTAAGCACTGACGAAAGTAAATTGAAAAATATATCCAACGTTTTTTCAATTTAGCTTTCTTGTACTGTGCCAGGGGAAAGGAGAAAAAATGATTCGGATTTTTAAAACAGAAGAGGGAGCTATCCATCAGAAGGATGAAGCGGAGAGCGGTTGCTGGATTGCACTGACAGACCCTACAGCCACAGAGATTCTGGAGATTGCAGAAAAATATGAGATCGATCCCGATCATCTGCGGGCGTCACTGGATGAAGAAGAACGTTCCCGTATTGAGAATGAGGATCATTACAGCCTGATTTTGGTGGACATTCCGGCGATTGAGGAGCGAAATGAAAAAGATTGGTATGTAACGATCCCGATGGGCATTATTATGACTGAGGATATGATTGTGACGGTATGCCTGGAGGACACGCCGGTGCTGACTGCTTTTATGGACGGGCGGGTGCGGGATTTTCATACGTATATGAAAACTCGTTTTATCCTGCAGATTTTGTATAAGAATGCCTCGTTATATTTGCAGTATCTGAGAATTATTGACAAAAAGAGTGAAGTGGTGGAGCGGGAGCTTCACAAATCGCAAAAAAACAGGGAGTTGATTGAGCTTTTGGAGCTGGAGAAGAGCCTGGTATATTTTACGACATCCTTGCGCTCCAATGAGGTGGTTTTTGAAAAGCTGCTGAAAAATGAAAAAATCAAGAAATACCCGGAAGATACCGAGCTTCTGGAAGATGTTATTATTGAAAACAAGCAGGCGATAGAGATGGCGAATATTTACAGTGGTATCTTAAGCGGAACGATGGATGCCTTCGCCTCGGTGATTTCCAATAATCTGAATATTGTAATGAAGTTTTTGGCCACAATCACGATTGTCATGTCAATTCCTACTATGGTAGCCAGCTTCTACGGTATGAATGTGAACCCAGAGGGAATGCCCTATGCCCAGAGCCTGTATGGTTTTTGGATTGTACTGGGGTTTGCAGCGGTGTTGTCTCTTTTGGTAGCGCTGATTTTCTCCAAAAAGGACTTGTTCTGATAATTTGCAGCAGGATAGACAGAAAGGATTGCAGATGAAGTTTTTTAATGAGTTTGAACGGAAATATAACCGATATGCCATTCCTAACCTGATGTATTATATTGTGATTTTATATGCGGTAGGATTGGCTGTATATGTGGTGAACCCCATGATGTTTTGGAACATCTATGGAAATTACCTTTGTCTGAACGGGCGGGCGATCCTTCACGGACAGATTTGGCGTCTGGTGACCTTTTTGATTTTTCCGCCTTCTTTTGGTTCTTTCCGGTTTACCAGTGTGTTTTTTGGGATAATTGCCTTGTTTATGTATCATAGCCTGGGACAGACCCTGGAGAATGTATGGGGTTCTTTCCGGTTTAATGTATTTTTTCTTATGGGAGCGCTGGCACAGGGGCTGGCGTGTCTGATTGGATATGTGGTTTTTAAGCAGGAGTGGATGCTGACCACGGGATTTTTGAACTCTTCGATATTTCTTGCCTTTGCGATGTATTTTCCGGATGCTCAGTTTTTGCTGTTTTTTGTGCTGCCGGTCAAGGCAAAATGGCTGGCTGTGGCAGAGAGCGCCGTCTATCTTTACAGCTTTGTGTTCGGAAGCGCTGCCGATCGCTGTGAGCTTGTGGTTTCTCTGGCCAATATTTTGATCTTTTTTTTAATGACCAGGAATTACAAACGTTATGCGCCAAAGGAAATCCGGCGGAAAAGTAATTTTAAAAAGGAAACGAAGATTTTGCCGAAAGGCAATACCCGCCATCGCTGTGCCGTTTGCGGCCGGACGGAATTAGACGGGGCAGAGCTGGAATTTCGCTATTGTTCCAAATGCGAGGGCAATTATGAATACTGCCAGGATCATCTTTACACGCATAAACATGTGACAAAGGAAGAAGGAAAGTAAATCGGTATATAAGCCGGTAAAGGGCTGAAAGGAAAAATAAGCTCAGCGGACAGACAGGAAAAATTACCGGCCAAAGGCCGGACAGATCAGGGAGGAAGCCATGAAAAAAACAAAGATTATCTGTACCATGGGACCAAACAGTGATAACCGGGAAGTGATGAAAGCACTGGTGCTGGGAGGAATGGATGTAGCACGGTTCAACTTTTCCCACGGTACACATGAAGAACAGAAAGCAAGGCTGGATTTATTAAAATCGGTTCGGGAAGAGCTGGATATTCCGGTGGCGGCCCTTTTGGACACAAAAGGGCCGGAGATAAGGACCGGACTTTTAAAGGATGGCAATAAAGTGCTTCTTGTGGAAGGCCAGAAGTACACGTTGACGACCCGGGAGCTTGTGGGTGACGATAAGGTTGGCCATATCAATTATGACGGGCTGAATGAGGATGTAGTGCCGGGGAACCGGATCCTGATCGATGATGGCTTGATTGAGCTGGAGGTGCAGCAGGTAGAGGGTACGGATATCGTCTGCACAGTGATCAACGGCGGTGAGCTGGGCCAGCGAAAAGGGGTCAATGTACCCAATGTCAAGATTAAGCTGCCTGCGCTGACAGACAAGGATAAAGAGGATATCCGGTTCGGGATTGAGCAGGGATTTGATTTTATTGCGGCGTCCTTTGTGCGGACTCCGGAGGCTGTAAAAGAAATAAAAGAGATTTTGGCGGAAAACGGTTCTCCTATGCAGGTGATATCCAAAATTGAGAATGCAGAAGGACTGGAGAATCTTGACGCTATCATTGCCATTAGCGATGGAATTATGGTGGCCCGGGGAGATCTGGGAGTAGAGATTCCGGCGGAACGAGTACCCCATATCCAGAAAAAGATTATCCGGAAATGCAATATGGCTGGTAAAACTGTAATTACGGCAACGCAGATGCTGGATTCCATGATCCGCAATCCCCGCCCGACCCGGGCAGAGGTGACGGATGTCGCCAATGCGGTTTATGATGGTACGGATGTAGTGATGCTATCCGGGGAGACGGCCGCCGGAAAATATCCGGTGGAGGCCCTTCGAATGATGGTGCAGATCTGCGAGGCATCTGAGAAATATCTGGATATGGCGGCCTATCGTCAGAGGAGAGTGTCCGAGGAGGATAAGGCGAATATCTCTAATGCTGTTTGTTATTCGTCGGTATCTACGGCTTTTGATTTGAATGCTAAAGTGATTATTGCACCCAGTATTACCGGATATACTACCCGTCAGCTTTCCAAGTGGAGGCCAAGCGTGCCGGTGATTGGGTTGTCACCCAGCGCGACGGCTGTACGTCAGATGCAGATTTACTGGGGGGTGAAGCCGTTCCAGGCAAAGCGGGCGGAATCTACCGATGTGTTGATTGAATCTTCCCTGGATCTTTTAAAGGAAAAGGGTGTGATCGAGGATGGCGATGTGGTAGTGGTGACAGCCGGTGTTGTGAATCGGATTAGCCGCAACCGGCCGGCAACCCATACAAATATTATGCGGGTTATTGAGGTGGATTAAGGTGACATCAAACATGAACACAGAGGAGAAAGACTGACGTGGAGAAGAAGACATTTGTGACAAAAGAGCAACTTGAGGAGATGGTAAGGCAGTATCCGACTCCTTTTCATTTGTATGACGAGAAAGGGATTCGCGAGAATGCCAAAAGGCTTCGGGAGGCATTTGCCTGGAACAAAGGTTATCGGGAATATTTCGCGGTGAAAGCGACTCCCAATCCTTATATTTTAAAGATCCTAAAGGAATGCGGCTGTGGTACGGACTGTTCTTCCGCCACGGAATTAATGCTGTCAGACAGTGTGGGGTTATCTGGCCACGAGATTATGTTTTCCTCTAATGATACCCCGGAGGGCGAATTCAAACAGGCAAACGATTTGGGAGCAATTATCAATCTGGATGATATCACCCATATTGCCTGTGTAGAGCGGGAACTGGGATATATACCGGAGACAATCAGCTGCCGCTATAATCCAGGAGGATTATTCCAAATCAGCAATAGCATTATGGACAATCCGGGCGATGCCAAATATGGCATGACGACAGAGCAGTTATTTGAGGCGTTTGGCATCCTGAAATCAAAAGGGGCAAAGGAATTCGGTATTCATGCATTTCTGGCAAGCAATACCGTAACGAACGAATATTATCCGATGCTAGCCAAGGTGCTTTTTGAGGTGGCAGTACGGCTGAAAGAAGAGATGGGAGTTCATATCGGTTTTATTAACCTGTCCGGTGGGATCGGTGTGGCTTACCATCCGGATCAGGAGCCGAATGATATTATGAAGATTGGAGAAGGCGTACGAAACGTGTACGAGGAGGTGCTAGTGCCGGCTGGTATGGACGATGTGGCGATCTATACGGAGCTGGGCCGGTTTATGCTGGCACCGTATGGATGCCTGGTTTCAAAGGTGATTCATGAAAAGCATACCCATAAAGAATACGTGGGGGTGGATGCCTGCGCAGTAAACCTGATGAGGCCGGCGATGTACGGTTCTTATCACCATATTACGGTAATGGGAAAGGAAGATATGCCCTGTGACCATATGTATGATGTAGTGGGTTCTCTTTGCGAGAATAATGACAAATTTGCAGTGGATCGGTTATTGCCGGAGATTGCGATCGGAGATTTGCTGGTGATCCATGATACAGGGGCACATGGATTTTCCATGGGCTATAATTACAATGGGAAGCTGCGATCGGCAGAGCTTTTGCTGAGAGAGGATCAAAGTGTGCAGCTAATCCGCCGGGCCGAGACACCCCAGGACTATTTTGCTACTCTGGATGGCTGTGAGATGATGGAAAAATATATGAAGATCCATGGGTAATTGCGTTTAACCTGTCCCAGTGGTTTTGCGACAACATCAGCAAGGAAATATTACAAGAACCATGACATGACGCTGAGCATGAGGATATTCAGCCCTAGAAGAAGGAGCGGGAAAACCTGGCTGACTGCCAGTTCTCCCGCTCCTTTTCCATGGCTGAGTATTCTCAGAGCTAAACTTAATGACATTGGGGCATTAGCTTATTCCCTAACCCGTCTTACCAGGGTATCAGACATTAAACCGGAACAAGATTACATCCCCGTCTTTGACAATATAATCCTTGCCCTCCAGCCCAACCAATCCTTTTTCTTTGGCTTTGGCATAAGTACCGCAATCCAGAAGATCCTGGTAGTTGACAACCTCAGCCCGGATAAACCCGCGTTCAAAATCAGAATGGATCTTGCCGGCGGCCTGCGGTGCCTTTGTTCCGGTCCGGATGGTCCAGGCGCGGGTTTCGTCCTCGCCGGAGGTCAGAAAGCTGATGAGCCCTAAAAGCTCATAGCTGGCGGCGATCAGCTTGTCCAGTCCGGATTCTGAAAGCCCCAGGGCTTCCAGGTACTCTTGCTTTTCGTCCTCCTCCAGCTCAGCAATCTCCTGTTCGATTTGGGCGCTGATGACGAACACGCCGGAACCGGTGCCGGCAGCGTTTTCCCGGACGGCAGAGACATAAGCGTTGGAAGCGCCGTCATCAGCCAAGTCATCTTCTCCGACATTGGCGGCGAAAATGACGGGCTTGCAGGTAAGCAGATTTAAAGAACGCACAAAGGCCATCAAATCGTCATCTTCGTTTTCATAGGTACATGCCGGTTTTCCTTCTTCCAAAAGTGCTTGGAGTTCTTTGAGTACAGCCAATTCCTTAACCAGGGATTTGTCATTATTGGCGGAACGGGCGGTTTTAGAAATTCTTCTCTCCAAAATTTCCAGATCAGAGAAGATCAATTCCAGATTGATCGTCTCGATATCCCGAACTGGATCCACGCTGCCTTCCACATGGATGACATTGGGATCTTCAAAACAGCGTACGACATGAACGACGGCATCCACTTCGCGGATATTGGCCAGGAACTGATTCCCCAGCCCTTCTCCTTGGGAAGCGCCTTTTACCAGTCCGGCGATATCAACAAATTCAATTACGGCCGGCGTCACCTTTTTAGAGTGATACAGCTCGCCCAGCAGCTTCAGCCGGTGGTCAGGGACTGCCACAATGCCCACATTTGGATCAATGGTGCAGAACGGATAGTTGGCCGATTCGGCACCTGCCTTGGTCAGAGAGTTAAAAAGCGTGCTTTTCCCAACGTTTGGCAATCCTACAATTCCCAGTTTCATATTATTTTCCTTCCTTGTCCACTGAGGGTATATTATCTGGTGAAAATTCACTTGATTTTCAGGTCAATTAATTGTAGCATAGAATTGATACAATGAAAACCCCAAATATGCATCAAAAATCGGATGTGCTTGCCGGATGTACAAAATCGGGAGCTGTCGAACTATGGCAAAACCTGGAGAAATCTGTCGTCCGATAATGTTTGATTTTCGTGTATTTTGGCGGTAAAATAAAGAAAACATCGAAAGGAGATATCGGGAATGAAAAGTGAGGATATCAGCTTTGTGCATTTGGGCATCACGATACAGAATCTGAGAAATGATCTTTACATTTTCGGATTCCGCATTGCTTTTTACGGAATTATTATCGGCCTGGGAATGCTGGCTGGTATCTGGATAGCGCAATCAGATGCAAAGCGAAGGGGACAGGATCCGGAGGTTTATCTGGATTTTGCGCTTTATGGCATTGTTTTTGCTATTATAGGCGCTAGAATTTATTATGTGATTTTCCAATGGGATAATTACAAAGACAATCTTCTGCAGATTTTCAATCTGCGTGCCGGCGGACTGGCAATCTACGGAGGTGTGATCGCTGCAATACTGACTTTGATTGTATTTACGCGAATTCGGAAAATCTCATTCTTTTCCATGGCAGATAGTGGAGTATTGGGGCTGGTGACTGGTCAGATTATTGGCAGATGGGGAAATTTCTTCAACTGCGAGGCATTTGGCGGATATACAGACAGCCTCTTTGCTATGCGGATAAGGTTGTCGCTGGTAAATGAAGGGATGCTTTCACCGGATGTCCTGGAACACCGGATTGTGGAAAATGGTGTGGAATTTATTCAGGTACATCCGACCTTTCTTTATGAATCCGTGTGGAATCTTGGAGTGTTAGCTTTTATGCTATGGTATCGTCACCGAAAGCGGTTTGACGGAGAGATGCTCTGGATCTACCTGTTTGGTTATGGATTGGGGAGATTCTGGATTGAAGGGCTGCGGACAGATCAATTGATCTTTTTTCATACGGGGATTCCGGTGTCGCAGGCATTGTCACTGACGTTGATTTTGGTGGCTGGTGCAGTTTTATTTTGGAAGCATCGGCAGACAGGAATGAAATTAAAAGGAGAAGCATAAAATGAAAATTGCAAAGGAAGAGTTAGTAAGGGACATAGAACAGGCGAGAGAACGTCTGGACAGTAGTATTGAGAGGAAAGAAGACTACGAAGCTATCTATCAGAATAGCCTGGATCTGGATCGCTTAATTGAACAATATATTGCGTCTGGATTCTAAATGAAAAGTACATATTGAGGCAACTGGCAGAAATGCCAGTTGTTTTTTTTTGAAAAAATCCTTGCTATTTTCCTGTATTTGTACTAGAATAAAACTACAAGTGGTGGAAAGTGGTTTAAAGTGGCGGAAAATGGTAAAAAGGTGGTTCGATAGGGCAGCGGGTGGTTCTTATGTTCATGGGTGAATACAATCACACAGTAGACGCGAAGGGGCGGTTGATCGTTCCTTCAAAATTCAGGGAGCAGCTTGGAGATGAATTCGTGGTGACGAAGGGTCTTGATGGCTGCCTGTTTGTCTATGAAAATAGTGAATGGAAAGCCCTGGAAGAAAAATTGCATGCCCTGCCGCTTACCAATGCCAATGCCAGAAAGTTTTCGCGCTTTTTTCTGGCAGGAGCCACCACCTGCGAAGTGGACAAGCAGGGGCGGATACTGCTCCCGGCTGTACTGCGTGATTTTGCCGGAATTGATAAGGACGCCGTTCTGGTGGGGGTAGGAAGCCGAATCGAGATTTGGAGTAAAGACGCCTGGAATCAGTCCAATACCTATGATGACATGGAAGAAATTGCAGAAAATATGGAAGGTCTTGGCATATGATGTTTGAACACAAATCCGTATTGCTGAATGAGACTATCGGTAGCCTGAATATTCGATCCGGAGGCATTTATGTAGACGGCACCCTGGGAGGCGGCGGCCATGCAAGGGAAGTGTTAAAGCATCTGGGGGAAGGACAGCTCATCGGAATGGATCAGGATGCAGATGCAATCCGGGCGGCGAAAGAGCGTTTGGCTGCTTTCGGGAAAAGGGCGATCATTGTCCGGAGCAATTATGAAGCTGTGGATGAGGTGCTTGACGGGCTGGGGATCGGGAAAGTGGATGGGATCTATCTGGATTTGGGAGTATCCTCTTATCAATTGGATACCGCAGACCGTGGTTTTACCTATCGGGATCCGGAAGCTCCTCTGGATATGCGTATGGATCAGCGGACTACAAGGACAGCAGCGGATCTGGTGAATACTTTAGAGGAGGCAGAGCTTGCCCGGATATTGTGGGAATACGGAGAAGAGCGATTTTCCCGTCGGATTGCTGCCAATATCATAAAAGCCAGAAACCAGAAACCGATTGAGACTGCCGGAGAATTGGTAGAGATTATCCGGATATCGATCCCCATGAAGATGCAGGCTACAGGCGGACATCCGGCAAAAAGGACATTCCAGGCTTTGCGGATTGAGCTGAATCAGGAGCTGGTTGTGCTGGAGCGATCGATAGATCGGATGATTGAACGTTTGGTGCCAGGAGGAAGGCTGAGCATTATTACCTTTCATTCCCTGGAGGACCGGATTGTCAAGAACCGTTTTCGGGAAAATGAGAAACCCTGTCAATGCCCGCCAGGATTTCCGGTATGTGTATGTGGCAGGAAAAGTAAAGGGATCGTTGTGACGCGCAAGCCGATTGTACCGGCCCGCGAAGAGACAGAGGAGAATCCCCGGGCAAAGAGTGCTAAGCTTCGGGTGTTTGAACGAAGAGAAGATAAATAAAAACAATTTACCAAAGCCGGTAAAGTGGCAGAAAGGATAAAAACAAAATCAATATCATAAAAAACATATCATAGACAGATAAAGATTGGAAATGGAGAGGGGGAGGAAAATGGCTGTAAAAAAGAAAACTTCGGCGCGTTTGCCGGAGTATGTTTATGGCAATACGGCGAGAGCGATGGAGCCGGTTCATAAAGAAAAAAAACATCAGCAGAAGCCAGTTCGCCGGAAGGTAGTAAGTTATATTGTTTGGCGGAATCAGGAAAAAGCGCTTCACATGAATCTTCCTTACGTCATTTTGCTTACAATGGCAGCATTTTGTGTTCTTGTGATTTGTGTGAATTATCTTCAGGTCCAGTCTACGATCGGTACCCGGCTCGCCCATATTGAAGAGCTGGAAAGAAGTGTGGAACAAATGAAGGCGGAGAATGACGCGACGGAGACTCGGATCAATACCAGCGTGGATCTGGATTATATATATAAAGTGGCCACAGAGGAACTTGGTATGGTATATGCCAATCGGAATCAGGTACTTTTATATGATAAGACAGAAAGCGAGTATGTAAGACAGTATGAGGATATCCCGACACAATAATCCAGGTGGGAAAAGCGGCAAGAAACGCACTTCTACAAAGAACTTGCAGAAAGGGCTGGCGATTGCGGTTATCGTGATTACGCTGGCTTTATTTGCCTTGATTTATGTCCTTTACAGTATTATCCAGGAGAATCAGGACAGCTATAATCAGATTGTACTGTCCCAGCAGAATTATGAGAGCCGAACCATCCCTTATCGGCGGGGAGATATTTTAGATCGCAATGGGACATACCTGGCAACAACGCAGAAGGTGTATAATCTGATTTTGGATCCTCAGCAGATATTATTAAATGAGGAAAATTATCTGGAGCCTTCCGTGTCAGCATTAGCCAGTGTGTTTGGCTATGATCCCGGCAAAATCCGGAGCCTGATCCGGGAAAACCCTTCCAAACAGTATATCCGGTATGAGAGGCAGCTTTCCTATGAACAGAAGGAAGCGTTTGAAACCCTGAAAGAAGAGACAAACAAAAAAAATGCCGCCCAAAATTCCAAAGCCCGGATTCGGGGAGTATGGTTTGAAGAGGAATATAAACGGATCTATCCTTATGATTCTCTGGGGGCCAGCGTCATTGGCTTTGTCAACGGAGACGGCATGGATGGGGCTATTGGGATCGAGCGTTCTTATAATGACGATTTGATTGGTATCAATGGCCGGGAATACGGTTACTTGAATGATGATTCCAATTTGGAGCGAGTGATCAAATCGGCAGCAAACGGAAATACGGTGGTTTCCACGATTGATCTGAAAATACAGGATGTAGTAGAGAAAAACATCCGACAATGGCAGAATGAGACGGGATCAAAACACATTGGCGTGGTGGTAATGAATCCCAACAACGGGGAAGTCCTTGCCATGGCCAGTGAGCGGAAATTTGATCTGAACGATCCCCGTGAACTCAACGGGCAATATACCCAGGAAGAAATCTGGGAATTCGGATTAAAAGAAGCCCGGGATACCTACAACCGAAAGCATAAAGAAGAGAAACCGATCGCGATAGAACAGGTGACGGAATATTTTTCAGATGAAGATATCCGGTCATACGGGCAGCAGGTGGCATGGAATCAAATCTGGCGAAATTATTGTATCAGTGATACTTATGAGCCAGGTTCTCCGCAAAAGATTCTTACGGTGGCTGCGGCGATGGAAGAGGGGGTTATCAGTGGCAGCGAATCATTTTTGTGCGACGGATATCAGGAGGTAGGGGGATGGAAGATCGCCTGTGTGAAAACAAGCGGCCATGGGAGCCTGACGGTGACAGAATCACTGATGCAGTCGTGTAATGACTGTATGATGCAGATTGCGGCCATGACAGGTAAAGTGCGTTTCAGCAAATACCAGAAAATGTTTGGGTTCGGCGCTCGAACCGGAATTGATTTGCCGGGAGAGGCGGATGCAAAGACATTGGTATATGACGAGGATAGTATGAATGCCTCATCTCTGGCGACCAACTCTTTTGGCCAGAATTATAACTGCACAATGATTCAAATGGCGGCTGCTTATTGCTCGGTTATCAATGGCGGCTCTTATTATGAACCTCATGTGGTCCGGCAGATTCTCAATGAGCAGGGGGCGGTTGTAAAACGGATTGATCCGAAGCTGGTGCGTGAGACGGTATCTGAGAATACGGCGGCGTTTATCCGGGAAGCATTATTTAGAACGGTATCCGAAGGTACTGGTAAAGCGGCAGCAGTGGAAGGCTATGAGATCGCCGGCAAAACGGGTACATCGGAGAAATATCCCCGGAAAAACAAAAAATATCTGGTGTCTTTTTGTGGATTTGCGCCGGCTAGGGATCCTCAGGTATTGGTGTATGTAGCCATAGATGAGCCGAATGTGGAAGATCAGGCTCATAGCTCCTATGCCAGCGGGGTGTTTCAGAAGATTATGACAGAGATTCTTCCCTATCTGAATATTTTCCCGATAACCGATCCGGAAAACGCCCCGGAAGAGCTCAGCACGAGGTTGCCGGAGCGGGAGGGTATCACGGATAATACATCTTCTTTAGAACCTGTAGAGACGAAAGTATATGAGACCGATGAGGTGGTCGAGCCGGGAGAAGAGGGGGAGGCAGGAATACCGGCCCAGCTTCCCGGAATTGCACCGGAAGAGAGCAGTGCAGAAGAGAGTGAGGGACAAACGCAGCCAGAGACATCGGAAGCGGCAGAAGCTTCGGCGGAAGTGCCGGAATCCTCCGGATAATAAAAAGGCAGGGAGCATATCATTCATGCGGCCCTGTCTTTTCTTTTGTTCTAAAGAAAAGATTGATTCATATATTATAAGGATAAGCGGAGCGGGAGGAAAGTGATGGGATCCAATCAGACCCAGCATCGCAGAAAGCTTACTCTGCTGTGTTTTTTGCTGTTGGCGGCTATGATGGGGCTTATGGTGCGTCTCGGCTATCTGATGCTGTGCTGCTCAGAGCATTACAGCCAGATGGCAGAGGATTTGCATGAACGGGAGAGAACGATCAAGGCGGCACGCGGCCGGATTCTGGATGCCAAAGGAGTGGTAATTGCCACCAACCGGACTGTCTGTACGATTTCCGTGATTTATAATCAGGTGAAGGATCGGGAACAGGTGATCCAGGTTTTGTGCCGGGAGCTTGACATGGAGGAAGAAGGGGTCCGGAAAAAAGTAGAAAAGAGAAGTTCCCGGGAAATCATCCGTACCAATGTGGATAAGGAAACCGGAGATCGGATTCGGGACTATCATCTGGCGGGAGTAAAGGTGGATGAGGATTATAAGCGCTATTATCCTTTTGATTCTCTGGCTTCTAAAGTTTTAGGATTTACCGGGGGAGATAATCAGGGGATTGTAGGGCTGGAGGTCATTTATGAGAATTATCTGAAGGGAATCAATGGTATGATTCTGACCACTGCCGATGCGGCCGGAGTGGAGGTCGAAAACACCTTTGAGGATCGGGTGGAACCGATTGCAGGAAATGATCTCTATATCAGCCTGGATGTCAATATTCAGCAATATGCCGAGCAGGCAGCTTATGAAACGCTGGAAAAAAAGGGCGCGAAACGAGTATCCGTTATTGTGATGAATCCCCAAAACGGAGAGATTATGGCAATGGTAAATGTGCCGGAATTCAATTTAAACGAGCCATTTACCTTGAATAGAGAAGTGCCGCCTGGTATTTCGGCGAAGGAAAAGCAGGAGCTTTTGAATCAGATGTGGAGAAATCCCAGCATCAACGATACTTACGAGCCAGGCTCTACCTTTAAAATCATTACCGCGGCAGCCGGACTGGAGGCAGGAGTAGTAAAGCTGGAGGATACTTTTTCGTGTCCGGGTTTTCGTATTGTGGAGGATCGGAAGATCCGCTGTCATAAAGTGGGAGGCCATGGAGGGGAGACGTTTTTGCAGGGAGTGATGAATTCCTGTAACCCGGTATTTATTGATGTGGGCCAGAGATTGGGAGTGGATTCTTATTATCATTATTTTGAACAATTTGGTTTAAAGAAAAAGACAGGGATTGATCTGCCTGGCGAAGCAGGGACTATCATGCACAAAAAAGAAAATATGGGCTTGGTGGAGCTTGCCACGGTTTCTTTTGGCCAGTCCTTTCAGATCACGCCGATCCAATTGATCACCACAGCAGCTTCCATTGTGAATGGAGGACGCCGGGTAACCCCGCATTTTGGTGTCCGTGTGGTCAACAGCGAGGGTACCAGTATCCATCGTTTTTCTTATCCGCCCGGGGAGCGTATCCTGTCAGAAGAGACCAGCGCTACCATGCGCCATGTCCTGGAGCAGGTAGTGGCTGAGGGCAGCGGGAAACGGGCTGCCCTGGCAGGCTTTAGAATCGGTGGCAAAACGGCAACATCAGAGAAGCTGCCCAGAAGCCTGAAAAAATATATATCATCCTTTGTGGGCTTTGCGCCGGCAGATAACCCCCAGGTCATTGCTTTGATTACTATAGACGAGCCTCAGGGAATTTATTACGGAGGTACAATAGCGGCGCCGGTAATTGCCGATATTTTTAAGAATATTTTGCCGTATCTGGAAATTGAGGAAAACAAGGAAGAATCTGTTGTAAGTGAATCGAATCAGTAGTTGATTATTCTGCCAAAAAGACGTATACTATTGAGAGTGAAAAAAGAAGCGGTTTTCATCACGAAAGATACATAATTGATAGGAGTGCAGCATGATTAATGAAACAATACTAGCGATTATCATAGCCTTCGCTATCAGCGCGATTCTTTGCCCGATTGTAATACCCTTTCTTCACAAGCTTAAGTTCGGGCAGCAGGTCCGTATCGACGGACCACAGGCACATCTGAAAAAACAAGGGACGCCGACGATGGGAGGACTGGTGATTTTGACCAGTATCACGATCACATCACTGTTTTATATCCGCGATTATCCCAGAATCATACCTGTGCTGTTTATGACGGTGGGTTTTGGGATTATCGGGTTTCTGGATGATTATATCAAGATTGTGATGAAACGCTCCGAGGGTCTGAATCCGAAGCAGAAGCTGGCAGGCCAGATTGTAATTACCGGAATATTCGTCTATTATCTGATGAATTCCAGTGAGGCGGGGACGACGGCGCTGATTCCCTTTACCGGTGGCTTTCAGGGCGGCTACTTTTTGGATCTGGGAATTCTGTTTGTTCCTTTTGTGTTTTGTGTTGTACTGGGAACGGATAACGGAGTTAATTTTACCGACGGATTGGATGGGCTTTGTACCAGTGTGACCATATTGGTGGCGACTTTTTTGACAATAGTGGCTTTGGGCGAGGATAGCGGCATCAGTCCGATTACGGGCGCGGTGGTCGGAAGCCTCCTGGGATTTTTGCTGTTTAATGTCTATCCGGCAAGAGTGTTTATGGGAGATACCGGTTCTCTGGCGCTGGGGGGATTTGTAGCTTCCAGTGCATTGATGATGCGGATGCCTTTCTATATTCCCATAGTTGGGCTGATTTATCTGGTCGAAGTGCTGTCGGTTATCATGCAGGTCAGTTATTTTAAGGCTACCAAAGGGAAACGGATATTCCGTATGGCCCCTATACATCATCACTTCGAGCTGGGCGGATGGTCGGAGACCCGGGTAGTGGCAGTGTTTTCCATCACCACGGCGATGCTCTGTCTGCTGGCTTATCTGGGCCTTTGATAAGAGGACATGAGGAGGATAAGGATATGAACGATCAAAAGGTACTGGTGGCAGGCGCCGGTAAAAGCGGTGTTGCCGCTGCGAAGCTGCTTTTGGCTTTGGGGGGAGAAGTGATCCTTTATGACGGCAACGAACGGCTGGACAGAGATAAATTAAGAGTAAAATTTGAAGAAGACGCAAAGATTCATATTCTTTTAGGCGAGCTGTCCCGCACTGCCCTGGTGGGAGTGGAACTAGCAATTATCAGTCCGGGAATTGCGTTGGACGCTCCTTTTGTGGCGGTACTGGACGACGCCGGGGTTCCCATTTGGGGAGAGATCCAGCTGGCCTATCATGTATCGAAAGGGCGGCTGGTGGCAATCACCGGGACAAACGGCAAGACTACCACCACGGCTTTGACCGGTGCGATTATGAAGGCTTATTTTCATGAGGTGTTTGTGGTGGGGAATATCGGTATTCCCTGTACGGAAATGGCTCTGGAAACGACGGATCGATCGGTGACCGTGGCGGAGGTCTCCAGCTTTCAACTGGAGACGATTATGGATTATCGTCCGGATATCAGTGCGATTTTGAATATTACGCCGGATCATTTAAACCGCCATGGCACCATGGAGAACTACATAGAAATTAAAGAACGGATCACGGCAAATCAGACGGCTCAAAATTGTGTGGTACTCAACTATGAGGATCCGGTATTGCGGGAATTCGGAGAAAGTGAGAATCTGAAGCCGAAGGTGATATTCTTCAGCAGTGCACATACTCTGGCAGAGGGGCTTTATCTGGACGGAAGCCAGATTATCTACAGCCATGATGGGAAAAGGGAGCCTTTGGTAGATGTTCGTGAGATTAAACTTCTGGGACGGCACAATTATGAGAATGTGATGGCAGCGGCGGCAATTGCGATCCGTATCGGGGTCCCGCTGGAGGTGATCCGTCGGGAGGTAATGGAGTTTAAGGCTGTGGAGCACCGGATTGAATATGTTTTGGAACGCGCCGGAGTGAAATATTACAATGACTCCAAGGGAACGAATCCAGATGCGGCGATTCAGGCGATTCGTGCTATGCCGGGGCCGACCGTATTGATTGCCGGCGGTTATGATAAACATAGTGAATATGATGAATGGATCCGGGAATTTGCCGGCAAAGTCAAATATCTGGTCCTGATCGGACAGACGCGGGACAAAATTGCAGAATGCGCCCGTGCCCACGGCTTTAACGAGATTATGTATGCCGAGGATATGGAGGAGGCTGTGCATGTCTGTGCTGCTTATGCAGATGCCGGCGACAGCGTGCTTCTCTCCCCGGCCTGCGCGAGTTGGGGAATGTTTGATAATTATGAGCAACGGGGCGATATTTTTAAAGAATGTGTGAGAAATCTGTAACGGTCTTGACAGGAGAACCGTTGTAGATTCTGAGCTGCCTTAAAGGGGATTCCGGCAGCCGGAGAGGAGGTAAAGTATCTGGCAAAAAAGAATAAACCAAAGCGATTCTACGATTACAGTCTGCTGTTTAGCGTGATATTCGTAACAGCTTTTGGTCTGGTGATGATTTACAGTGCCAGCTCCTATACTGCGCAATTGCAGCATGGAGATGCCTCTTACTATATGATGCGACAGCTGAAGATATCCATGAGCGGCTTACTGCTGGCTCTTATTATATCCAAGCTGGATTATCACTGGTATGCCCGCTTTGCTGTGTTGGCCTACCTGCTTTCCTATGTCCTGATGATTGCTGTGGCGGTAATGGGACATGATTCTCATGGCAGCCGGCGCTGGCTGAATGTGGGCGGCATCACTTTTCAGCCCACGGAATTTGTAAAGATTGTGCTGATTGTCCTGTTAGCGGCGGTGATCACCCAGATGGGCAGAAAGATTAATTCCCTGCGCGCCGTGGGGATGGTAGCCATACTGACGTTTCCGATTGCCGGCCTGGTGGCGGCCAATAATTTAAGCTCGGGTATTATTATCATTGGGATTGCTTTTTTCATGTTGTTTGTAGCCTGTGAGAAGAAGTGGCCGTTTTTCCTTTGTGCCGCTGCCGGAGCCGGCGTGGTGGCAATAGCGGGGCCGTTGGCCTATGCGCTTGAGAAGATTAAGCTTTTAAAGCCGTATCAGCTGGAGCGGATTTATGTGTGGCTGGATCCGGAGGCTTATCCGATGGATGGCGGCTTTCAGGTATTGCAGGGCTTGTATGCGATTGGATCGGGGGGCCTGGTGGGGAAGGGCTTAGGAGAGAGTATCCAAAAGATGGGGTTTGTTCCGGAGGCCCAGAACGATTATATTTTTGCGATTATCTGTGAAGAGCTGGGGTTGTTTGGCGCTATCTCAGTGATTCTGATTTTTCTGTTTTTGATCTACCGGTTTATGCTGATTGCGGCCAATGCCCCGGATCTGTTCGGTTCCCTGCTTGTAGTGGGAGTGATGGGACATATTGCTATTCAGGCCATTCTGAATATTGCAGTGGTGACCAACACCATTCCCAATACTGGGATTACATTGCCGTTTATCAGTTATGGAGGTACATCAGTGATGTTTTTGATGATAGAGATGGGAATGGTTTTAAGTGTTTCCAATCAGATCAAATTGGAAAAGTAGAGAGAACAATATCGGCATTAGAACTTTTTTCCATATATTACATAGGATAGAATATAGGCAAATACCACAGGAGGTATCGGATTGTCTGTTATTCGAATCCAGGGCATGAGAAGCCTGCAGGGAGAGATGGAGATTCAGGGATCCAAGAATGCTGTGCTGCCGGTGATGGCCGCCGCCCTGCTTCATGAGGGTAGGATCGTGATAAAAAACATTCCCAGGATACAGGACGTGTTCTGTATGATAGAGATATTGGAAGCGCTGGGATGCGGATGCCGGTTAGAAGGGCATGAGCTGGCGATCGATACCCGGGGATTATGTAAGAGCCAGGTGCCAGATGAGGCAGGAGGGCGAATGCGTTCCTCCATTATGCTGTTAGGACCGCTCCTGGGCCGCCTTCATCAGGCAGAGACCTGTTATCCGGGAGGGTGTGTCATAGGACGGCGCCCGATTGATTTGCATCTGGCAGCCTTGCAGCAGATGGGAGCTGAAATTTGCAGTGAAGGCGAGACGATCCAGGCGTTTGCCGGAAATTTGCAGGGAGCAAAGCTGTCTCTTCCGTTTCCCAGTGTCGGAGCCACCGAAAATGCTTTGATGGCTGCTGTGGCGGCCAGAGGGATTACCTGCATCCGGGGGGCGGCCAGGGAGCCGGAGATAGAAGTGCTTTGCCGTTTTTGTGAGTCGATGGGAGCCCGGATAGAAGGGATCGGAAGCAGCTTTCTGACCGTTTATGGCGGCAGGAAGCTGCATGATTGCGAATTTACGGTGCCGGGAGATCGGATTGTGGCTGGTACGTATCTGGGAGCGCTGGCCGCAACAGGCGGGGAATTGTGCCTGCGAGGGGTGCCGGCAACACATATGGCAGGAACATGGGAGGCGTTACGGCAGACGGGCTGTGTTTGTGAGTTCGGTCCGGATCGGATCTGCGCACGGATGGATGGCAGGCCGCAGCCGGTAAATCTGAGTACAGGTCCTTATCCGGAGTTTCCCACAGATTTGCAGTCTGTGATGCTGGCTGTGGCATCGGTTGCAGAGGGCTATTCGCAAATTCAGGAAAATATATTCGAGGAACGGTTTGCTACGGCAGAGGAGCTGAAAAAAATCGGTGCCCATATCACGATTGAAGGAGGAAGCGCTTATGTGATGGGAAGCTATCCATTGGCAGGAGGTGAGCTTTGGGCGTCGGATTTACGGGGAGGAGCAGCATTGGTGGTAGCAGGACTTGCCTCAGAAAATGAAAGCCGTATTCACGGATATTCCTATATCAGCCGGGGTTATGAGGATATTTGCGGGGATCTGACAGCATTAGGGGCAAGGATCGCGTTAGAAGAGGATTGAATCATGCGGCAAATACAAAATGAAAAAAAAGGAAGACCTTGGATTTGGATAGCAATTATTGTATTGTTAGCGGGGATTTTGTGTTTTTCTCTCCGGATCACCCAGGTGGAGGTGACGGGAAATAAGCAATATACCCAGGAGGAAATTGCAGGCTTTTTGTTTCCGGATAGCAAGAGCAGGAATACGTTACTTTGTTTTTTGCAGGATCGTTTCCGGAAACATATCCAAATCCCTTTTGTGGAAGACTATGAGATTGTTTTTCAGGCTCCGAATCATGTGGAAGTAATCGTTTATGAAAAGAGCGTAGTGGGTTATGTATCTTATATGAGCAGCTATATGTACTTTGACAAGGATGGGATCATTGTAGAGAGCGCAAATGAGGCGTTACCAGGAGTTCCGCTTATCACGGGCCTGAAGTTTGGCCAGATTGTCCTTTATCAGAAGCTGCCGTTGGAAAAAGAGGAGATTTTTCAGGAGATCCTGAATCTGACACAGATTCTTACGATTAATCATCTTCAGGTGGATCGGATTCAATACGGAAGATACGGGGACATTACTTTGTATATGAAAGGGATAGAGGTCCTTTTGGGCAACGGAGGCAACTTAAACGGCAAGGTTTCTGAGCTTAAGGATATGCTTCCACAATTGGAGGGAGTCAGTGGGATCCTCCATCTGGAGGACTATGATGAGGCAAATATCCGTGCGGGTTACACTCTGGAACCCAAATGATCCGGAATTGTCGGGATTGATTCGGAGAGGGGACAAAAACTTGCAAAGTTTTTGTAAAATAACGGTTGATATTTTTTAAAAAATCACATATAGTATTAGATAGACCAGATTGAGAATGCATATGAGGGATGATACATGCAGAGATGGATCTGAGAGGGCTGAAGGAGGAAGAAAGTCTTGTTAGAGATTAAGATAAATGAGGCGGAAAATTCTGCAAGAATTGTAGTGATCGGAGTCGGCGGCGCAGGTAATAATGCCGTGAATCGTATGATTGAGGAAAATATTGCCGGTGTGGAATTCATCGGAATCAATACAGATAAGCAGGCGTTGCAGTTTTGTAAGGCGCCGACCGCTATGCAGATTGGAGAGAAGCTGACTAAGGGATTGGGGGCAGGAGCGAAGCCGGAAGTAGGGCAGAAGGCGGCAGAGGAGAATTCTGATGAGTTAGCCCAGGTTATGAAAGGGGCTGATATGGTTTTTGTCACCTGTGGGATGGGAGGCGGTACAGGTACTGGAGCCGCTCCGGTGATTGCTCGCCTGGCAAAGGACATGGGGATTTTGACGGTAGGTGTGGTGACCAAGCCGTTCCGTTTTGAGGCGAAGACCCGCATGACAAATGCCCTCAGCGGCATTGAGCGTTTGAAGGAGAGCGTGGATACTTTGATTGTGATTCCCAATGACAAGCTGTTGGAGATCGTAGACCGCCGGACCACCATGCCAGATGCTTTGAGAAAAGCGGACGAGGTTTTGCAGCAGGCGGTTCAGGGGATCACAGATCTGATCAATGTGCCGGGCCTGATTAATCTGGATTTTGCTGACGTGCAGACAGTCATGACGGACAAGGGGATCGCCCATATCGGGATCGGACATGCCAAGGGTGATGAGAAGGCGCTGGAAGCTGTGAAGCAGGCAGTGTCGAGCCCTCTTTTAGAGACTACGATTGAAGGCGCCACACATGTGATCATCAATATCTCGGGAGATATCAGCCTGATTGAGGCCAATGAAGCGGCAAGCTATGTTCAGGAGCTGGCCGGTGATGATGCCAATATTATATTTGGGGCCATGTATGATGAGAATGCGCAGGATGAGGCCAGCATTACAGTGATCGCTACCGGACTGGATGGTCATAGTGTGAATGCCGCATCTTCGGTGAACAAGGCGATGGCTGGTTTTAACAATTATAAGCCAAAGATGCCTGGCGGAATGAACTTTACGAATCAGAATGCAAATTCAGCGGCGGCAGCGGCCGAGGCGAGTGCCACAGCCAGGACAGGGCAACCTCAACCGATGCAGCAAAAACCGGTGCAGCCGGGCATGGGGTCTCAGCAGGCACCTTCACAGCAGGCGGCTTATCGTCCGATGAATCGGGATGTACAGATTAATATTCCGGATTTTTTAAAGAATAAGCGTTAGTGCGAAACAAAGCCAGGACGGATTTGTGCTCAAGGATACAGGGATTGTTATATGGAATAGAAAGACAGAAGCTCGGGGAGTTTTCTGTCTTTTTTTGTCGTGCAAAAAAATGGGGTTAGCTCTCTGTCTTTGACAAAATTTTCTCTTAACAGTGTTTATAATAATAGTAGCTGTGAACGAACAGGGAAGGTATCGAAATGGCTGTTCTGTGTGACAGGGAGGTGAGACTTTTCGAACGTGGCAATCACGTTGTATCTGGACGTTTTTTTTCTGGTTAATTTTGGAATGGATTATCTGCTGCTTTCACTGGTAAATTATCTGCTTCATTTGTCGTCGCCCTGGTGGAGACTGGCGTTATCTTCTTTGCTGGGAGGAGTATGGGCCTGTCTGAATTTATTATTCCAGGAGCCTTCTGGCTGGGCCGCATTCCTTTTGGCTTGGCTGGGGTTGGGGACGGCCATGGTAATAGTGGCTTTTGGCACCGGGCGGCGCCGGTGTTGCCAGCCTGACAAAAGGAGGTGGCATGACTGGCTGAATTTTCACCATGTGGGAAGCTGCCTGGTGGCCTTCTGGCTGGTAAGCGTGATGGCTGGAGGGATTTTTGATCTGTTGGGAGATCAAATGACAACAGGATATTACCTTTCAGGAACAAGAGCCGTTTGCCAGTGGAAACTTTTTCCCCTGTGCCTGTTGGCGGCGGGAATTTATTTTGGCATTCTTGCCTGTCTGAAACTGGTCAGAAAAAAAGCCAAAGAACAAGCGGTCCTATGTCAGGTAAAGCTGTCCTACCGGGGAACAGAACGAGTGGTAACGGCATTGTGGGATACGGGAAACCAGTTATATGAGCCTTATGGCGGCCAGCCCGTTCATGTAGTTACCAAATCGGTCTCCCTTGCTTTGTGTAAGACAGTTCCTCAGATAATTTATATTCCGTTTCGGACTGTAGATTCCGAATATGCCATGATGCCTGGAATCCGGATTGATTTCATGGAAGTAGAAAAAGAGGGAGGGGGAATCCGACATTATGACCGGCCATGGCTGGCAATCAGTAAACGGCCATTGTCGTCGGATAATCGTTATGAGATGTTGCTTCATGGGTCAAAAAGATAACCGGCCGGTAACAGCTGCGGATTTTGCATGTAACTGTAAGCTTATAAAACAGCTACATAATGAAGAATGAATTTGGAGGAATTATAAAGAAATGATAGTAAAGGTTTCCATACCGAATCGGTTTCAATTCAAAGCGGCGCCCTCTTTTACAACAATGCTATGGCAACGTCAGGGAGAGGTGCATTACATAGGCGGCGCTGATATCCTGCCGCCACCTTTGGATGCGAAGGAGGAAGCAGAGCGGATAGCTCAGCTGGGGACAGAGGAAGAAAAAGAGGCCCGTTCGCAGCTGATTGAGCATAACCTGCGATTGGTAGTCTATATTGCCAAGAAATTTGATAATACCTGTGTAGGGGTGGAAGATTTGATCTCGATTGGTACGATTGGGCTGATCAAGGCGATCAATACTTTTAATCCGGAAAAGAATATCAAGCTGGCTACCTATGCTTCCCGCTGTATTGAAAATGAGATTCTCATGTATCTGCGCAGAAACAATAAAACCCGCATGGAGGTATCCATTGATGAACCTCTTAACGTGGATTGGGATGGTAACGAGCTTTTATTGTCCGATATTCTGGGGACAGACGAGGATGTCATCTACCGGGATCTGGAAGATGAGACAGAAAAAAGCCTGCTGAACCATGCTATCAGCCGCTTGAATCCCCGGGAACGGAAAATTGTTGAACTGCGTTATGGATTAAAGGATGCAGATGGAAACGAGATGACACAGAAAGAGGTAGCTGATTTGTTAGGCATTTCCCAGTCCTATATTTCCCGTCTGGAAAAGAAGATTATGAAACGTCTGAAAAAGGAGATCATTCGGCTTGAATGAGCTGATGATATGGTTGATTCGTGGTTTGACTTTGTTGCTGGGAGGCTGTTATCCGGCTATGGCGCCGGATAAGGAACCAGTACGGGAATACGGGAGAGATCCTTCTTATGCGATTTACCAGAACTACAGGTATACGTATGACACATACGTGTACCTTTTTTGGGATGAGAGTACCGGTGCCGGACCCGAAAATGCAGGAACCATGGGGGGAGGATGGAACCGGCCCCAAAATCAGGAAACGGGAGAAGATGTGAATCAGGAAAGAACGGCAAGCGACAATATACAAGGGATTATGGCGACAGAAGGTATTGATGGCAGAGGGGATGGAGAAAATGGCCGAAAAGGAGAAAACATACCGGCGCTGGCTCAGCTACAGGATTATGATTATCTGATGAAGAATTTTTACAGTGTTCATACTTCGACGACAGCTCCCAGGGAGCTGATGAGGGCAGAGGAGCTTCTGGATATGGATCTGGGGCTGGAAAAGGGCGGTCCAAAGCCTCAAATTTTGATTTATCATACACATTCGCAAGAGACCTATGCAGATTATGGGCCAGAAAACCCAGAGGCATCTGTGGTTGGCATTGGGAATCGGCTGACACAGCTTTTGGAAGAAAAGGGCTGGGGCGTAATCCATGATACAAGCAGGTATGATATCCAAGGAGGGACGCTGGATCGAAGCCGTGCTTACAATTATGCGCTGGAGGGAATCAGTAAGATTTTACAGGAGAATCCCTCTATCGAGGTAGTGCTGGATTTGCACCGCGACGGAGTAAAGGATACTTTGCATCTGATGTCAGAGGTAAATGGAAAGCCGACAGCAAATATTATGTTTTTTCAGGGCATGAGCCGGACGCCGGAAGAAGAGATTGCATACCTGCCGAATCCCTATCTCCGGGAAAACCTGGCTTTTACTTTGCAGATGCAGCTCGATGCGGCGCAACGTTTTCCTGGCTATACCAGGAAAATATATATGAAAGGTCTCCGCTACAACCTGCATTTGCGGCCGCGTTCGGCATTGATTGAAGTAGGAGCACAGACCAACAGTGGCGAGGAAGCATACAATGCCATGGAGCCGCTGGCGGAACTTTTAGATAGGGTGTTGCAAGGCAGATGAAAAAATGGTATATTTTATAGAAAACAACATAGTCCTACTTTGGATTTACTGATTCAGAAGTAAGAGATAAAAGCGAGAGAGGGAACTATATGGCAGGAATGGACCAGAGCAAAATCCGAAATTTTTGTATTATCGCACATATCGATCACGGGAAGTCTACTCTGGCAGACCGTATCATTGAGATGACAGGGCTTCTCACCAGCCGGGAGATGCAGTCCCAGGTATTGGATAATATGGATTTGGAGCGGGAACGGGGTATCACGATAAAAGCGCAGACTGTGCGGACGGTTTATCGGGCAAAGGACGGGGAGGAATATATTTTTAATCTGATCGATACACCGGGACATGTGGATTTTAACTACGAAGTAAGTCGTAGCCTGGCTGCCTGTGACGGGGCGATTCTGGTGGTGGATGCGGCTCAGGGGATCGAAGCCCAGACCCTGGCAAATGTTTATTTAGCTTTAGACAATGATTTGGATGTAGTGCCGGTGATCAATAAGATTGACCTGGCCAGTGCAGAGCCGGATCGGGTTGCCAGTGAGATTGAAGACGTGATTGGGCTGGAGGCCCATGATGCGCCGCGGATATCGGCGAAGACGGGATTGAATGTAGAAGACGTCCTGGAGGCGATCGTGCATAAGATACCTGCGCCAAAGGGCGATCCCCAGGCGCCTTTACAGGCTTTGATTTTTGATTCGGTATATGATTCCTATAAAGGAGTGATCGTCTTTTGCCGGATTGTGGAAGGGACGATGGAAAAGGGGACCCGGATCCGGATGATGGCTACCGGTGCAGAAGCAGAGATCGTAGAGGTGGGATATTTCGGCGCCGGCCAGTTTATTCCCTGTGATAAATTGAGTGCCGGCATGGTAGGATATTTGACTGCCAGTATCAAGAATGTAAAGGATACCATGGTAGGAGACACGGTGACGGACGCACAGAATCCATGTGCCCAGCCATTGCCAGGCTATAAGAAAGTAACCTCAATGGTATACTGCGGCTTGTATCCGGCAGACGGTGCCCGTTATAATGATTTGCGGGAGGCATTGGAAAAGCTTCAGCTAAATGATGCTTCTCTGTTCTTTGAGCCAGAGACATCGGTAGCTCTTGGGTTTGGCTTCCGATGTGGTTTTTTGGGGCTTTTGCATCTGGAGATTATTCAGGAACGGCTGGAGCGGGAGTATAATCTCGATTTGGTTACGACAGCGCCCAGCGTAGTCTACCACATTCATAAGAAAAACGGAGAGATGATTGAGCTGACGAATCCTACCAATATGCCGGATCCCACAGAGATCGATTATATGGAAGAGCCGATTGTCTCAGCGGAGATTATGGTGACTACGGAGTTCGTGGGCGCGATCATGACGCTGTGCCAGGAGAGGCGTGGTGTCTATAAAGGGATGGAATACATGGAGGAGACCCGGGCTCTTTTGAAATACGATTTGCCTCTCAACGAGATTATTTATGATTTTTTTGATGCATTAAAATCTCGTTCCCGGGGCTATGCCTCGTTTGATTATGACCTGAAGGGATACGAGCAGGCAGAACTGGTTAAATTGGATATCCTGGTGAACCGGGAGGAGGTGGACGCCTTGTCCTTCATTGTCCATGGGGCATCTGCCTATGAGCGTGGCCGGAAGATGTGCGAGAAGCTGAAAGAAGAGATTCCGCGCCATCTTTTTGAAATCCCCATACAAGCGGCTGTGGGGGGGAAAATCATTGCCCGGGAGACCGTGAAGGCGGTACGCAAGGACGTGTTAGCCAAATGCTATGGCGGGGATATCACCCGCAAGAAGAAACTGCTGGAGAAGCAAAAAGAAGGGAAGAAGCGGATGCGCCAGATAGGAAATGTGGAGATTCCGCAGAAAGCTTTTATGAGTGTGCTAAAATTAGATGATGAATAAACGAGAACTGGAACTTTACATCCATATTCCGTTTTGTGCCCGGAAATGCGCTTATTGCGATTTCTTATCCTTTGCGGTTCCGGAATCTACGTACCGGGACTATATGGACAAGCTGATTGAAGAAATATACGGGCAGAGCCCCTGTTTTCCGGACAGTTGTGTGACTAGTATTTTTTTGGGAGGAGGGACGCCTTCTCTGATGCCGGCGGAGCTGATCGGCGAATTGTTCGCGGTGCTCCATAGCTGCTTCCGGATTGCGGAAGATGCGGAGATCACTATCGAGGCCAATCCGGGGACGCTGACGATGGAAAAGCTGGAGGTTTATCGGGAGGGCGGTATCAATCGCCTGAGCCTGGGACTTCAGTCAGCAGATGATTTGGAATTGAAAATTTTGGGCAGAATCCACACCTTCGACGATTTTTTAAAAAGCTATCAGCGTGCCAGGCAGGTGGGATTTTCCAATATCAGTGTCGATTTGATGTCTGCTTTACCGGGGCAGGATATCCATTCCTGGAAGAATACGCTGCGCAAGGTGCTGATGTTAAAACCCGAGCATATTTCTGCCTACAGCCTGATCATAGAGGAGGGGACACCTTTTTATGAGAGATATGGCGGAGAAGGAGGTATTCCCTTGACTGAGGAAGAGACGCAAAAGCTCCGCAGCAGTCACCAGTCCAGGAGCATTTTGCCAGGAGACTACGGAAATAACCATATGGAGCTGCCCCCGTTGCCGGATGAAGATACCGATCGGAAGATGTATGAGATGACCGGAGAGCTTTTGGCGGCGCAGGGCTATGAACGCTATGAGATCTCCAATTATTCCCGCTCCGGTTTTGCATGCCGTCATAATATCGGGTACTGGACAGGGGTGGATTATTTGGGGCTCGGCCTTGGCGCCTCCTCCTATATCAGCGGATATCGCTACCACAACGAGACCAGCCTTAAAAAATATCTTTCTCTCGATCTGAAAAAGGCGGGAGCCGCCGCCTGTGACATACAGGAGCTTTCGCTGGAAGATAAAATGGAAGAATTCATGTTTCTCGGCCTGCGTATGATGAAGGGAGTATCGGGCAATGAATTCCTGGGCCGTTTCGGAAGAAATATGTGGAAGCTTTATGGACAGGCATTTGATAAGCTTCAGGCGCAGGGCCTGATAGAAATAGAGGCTCCCTGGGTGAGGTTGAGTCGCCGGGGCATTGATGTGAGTAATCGGGTATTCCAGGAATTCTTATTATAAAGCTGTCCGGGAAAGAGAAGTATTGGGAGGAATGAAAATATTTAGAAAGAATGAAAGAGCAGGAGGGGATATGGCAGTTCAAAGAAACAAAAGAAGAGGCAGGCGGTTTCCAAACCTGTGGCTCCTGATGATAACGGGAATATTGCTCTTTGAGGGAACATTTTTTTCTCTGGCAGCGCCGGGGGATGGGAGCAGTGGCCTGAAGATGGCAGGAGCTGGAGAGTCAGAAGGAGGGCCGTCACAGGAGCTGCGGGGCGTGTGGATTTCTTATCTGGATTGGGAGAAGCTGCCGGCAGATGAAAATGGTTTTAAAGAAGGTGTGGATCAGATTCTGGATCGCTGCGTGGAGCTAAAGATGAATGCGGTCTTCGTTCAGGTACGGCCGGATGCCGATGCCATGTATCCGTCAGAATATTTTCCCTGGTCACGGTTTGTAACCGGAACCCAGGGGAAAAATCCGGGATATGATCCTTTGGCTTATTTTGTACAGGCGGCTCACCGGAAAAAGCTGCAGTTCCACGCCTGGATCAATCCCTACCGGGTAACCGGCTATCTGAATCGTTGGAACCAGGTATCGGAACAGAGCTTTGTCCGGCAATGGCTGTCGGACAGTGACAGCTCCAATGATCGCTGGGTTTTAAAGCACAACGGAGAATACTATTTAAATCCGGCAGTGGAGGAGGTACGTTGGCGAATTATAAACGGAGTACGGGAGATTGTAGAGCGTTATGATGTGGATGGGATCCATTTTGACGATTATTTTTATCCGGAAGTAAATAATGAGGATGAAAATAAATGGTTTGACAAACCGGAATATGATGTTTCCGGCAGCCCTTTAAATATCAGTGACTGGCGCCGCGAGAATATCAACCGACTGATTCAGGAGGTATATCATACGATAAAAAGCACGAAGCCACACGTGCAATTTGGGATAAGTCCGGAGGGGTATGTGGAGTATTTACGCAGCGATAACCGTCTTTTTGCGGATGTGGATACCTGGATGTCTCAGGAAGGGTATGTAGATTATATTATGCCGCAGATTTACTGGGGATTTGAACACAGGCTTTCCGATGGAAGCCCGGCGCCGTTTGCCTTTTCAAACAACTTAAAAACATGGATTCAGCTGAAGAAAAAAGGCAAGGTACGTTTGTATCTGGGGCTTGCTATGTATAAGACGGGATCGGGAAGCACAGATAATAATGCTGTGCCGGAGTGGTTGAGGCGTAACGATATCATAAAGAGGCAGGTACAGGAAGGCCGGGAGAGCGGGCAGGTTTCCGGGTACTGCTTTTATGCTTACAGTTCGTTTCAGGAGCCGGTCTGCCAGGCAGAGGTGGCAAATTTGATGAAGGTGTTTCAATAATTGTTGACAGGAAGGGGAAAGGCCAAAGATGAAGAAATTAGAAGATTATGTGATTAGTATTCCGGATTTTCCGGAACCAGGAATTATTTTTCGGGATGTGACATCGATTTTGCAGGATGCCAAAGGGCTAGAGCTGGCTATTGATACATTGTTGAAAATGGTGGAGGGCCTGGATTTTGATGTGGTGCTAGGGCCGGAATCGCGAGGCTTTATATTTGGTATGCCGGTGGCGTATGCCAGCCATAAAAGCTTTGTGCCGGTGCGCAAAAAGGGAAAACTGCCAAGAGAAACGGTTTCAGCAAAGTATGAGCTGGAATATGGCACAGCCGAGATTGAGATTCATAAAGATGCTATCAGGCCGGGGCAAAGGGTGGTTATTATTGATGATTTGATTGCTACCGGAGGTACGATAGAAGCTATCACCGGATTAGTGGAGCAATTAGGCGGCAAGGTAGTAAAAATATGTTTTGTCATGGAACTTGCCGGATTATGCGGCCGGGAGAAGCTGAAAAATTATCCAGTAGAATCTGCCATCGTTTATGAAGGAAAATAATACCCTTGTCCATTGAGGGTGCCGTTTCAAAAACAAGAAAAGCTCCTGGCCGGTATATCTGCAGCTTTGGAAAAACAGACATACGGATAGGGGCTTTGATTGATTAAAGCACAGGCAACAGGAAAAAGAAAAGGGAAAGCAGGATTGGAATGCATGCATATATAAAAGAAATATGGCTGGGAACCTCCTTAAAGAAAAAACTGGGAGTCTATGTCTGTCTGATTATTCTGGTGATCGGTGTATCTGCTGTATTTAGTTTTCTGCTGATGGATTTTGCCCTGGGAAATATCAATATTATTCTGGATGACAATTCAAAATGCTATGATTTTCAGGAAGCGATCGAGCTGGAAGCCCAGGCGTTTAAAGCATACATACGGAATCGGACAGAAGAAAACAGGGAGCGCTATGAAAAGGCATACCAAACAACCGGAAAAAGCTTAGAAAGACTGCCCTTTGATTATCTCACAGTGGGAGCGGAACGATATGCCAGAACTTGGAATATCCATAATGCCTATGAACGATATTGTTTTTCACGAGATGAGATATTGGAGATGGGGCCGGAAATGCAGGGCTATATCACTCAATTATATCAAGTATATGCGATGCAGGACTATCTTGGAACCTATGCCCGCCGGCTGCTTCAGCTGACGATGGCGGACGGAGACGCCAGTTACCAGAAACGGGTCCCCTTTTTTTACGGGATGCCATATCTGATTTTGTTGCTTTCTGTGGTGATGATTTTTGTGATGATTTTTTTTACTCGATTACTTTCTCATGCCGTAGTGGATCCGATGGAGAAACTGGCTGAGGCTACCAGGAAGATTGCCATCAACGATTTCAGCGGTGAAGATTTAACGGTGGAAAACCGGGATGAGATGGGGGAGATGGTTCAGGCATTTAACCGCATGAAGCATGCCACAGAGGGATATATTCATACGTTGATGAAAAATCACGAAATTTCCGAGCTGCTTCATAAAGAAGAAATGGAAAAAATGGAGACAGAGAAGCGGCTCGAAGCCGCCCGTATGGAATTGCTGAAGAGCCAAATCAATCCTCATTTTCTGTTCAATACGCTGAACATTATCGCTTGTATGGCAAGGCTGGAGGATGCATCTACCACCGAGAAGATGATAACCAGCATGAGCAATCTGTTTCGCTATAATTTGAAAACTACGGAACAAATTGTGCCGCTGGAGCAGGAGCTGAAAGTAGTGAGAGATTATATGTATATCCAAAAAATGCGTTTTGGGAACCGGATCCGTTACGATGAGAGCATCGAGGTAGAAGCAGCAGTGGTGCGTATCCCGGCGTTTACCTTGCAGCCGTTGGTGGAGAATGCAATAGTCCATGGGGTAGCCAAAAAGGAACAGGGAGGAAGGGTATTTCTTCGTGTCTGGAAGAGGGAAGAGGGATTAAAGATATCCGTGGCGGACACGGGAACCGGAATGGATGAGGAAGTCCGGCGGCAGCTGGAGATCGCGTTAAAAGAAAATCATACGGCAAAAGTAGGGATCGGGTTGGGCAATATTTACCAAAGAATACGAACCATATATCAAGAAGGGGAGATGTGGATCTATGGCAAAAAGGATCAGGGGACGGTGATCCAGATTCAGATACCACAGGAAGAAAAGGAGGGAGCAAATGGTTCATTTGCTGATCGCGGATGATGAGATGCTAGAGAGAGCGGTGTTATATAAAACCCTGCATAAAAATCTGGGAGAACGGTGTGTTATTTTTCAGGCGGAGAATGGCAGAGAGGCGTTGGAAATTTATGAAGAACATGATATTCAAGTAGCGATCTTGGATATTGAGATGCCGGGGGTCAATGGGATTGAGGCGGCTGAGAGAATCCGTAAGAAGGATAAGGACTGCTGTATCATTTTTTTGACAGCTTTTGACGAGTTTGCCTATGCCAGGAAAGCGATCACCGTGCGAGCGTTGGACTATCTGTTAAAGCCTTATGAAGAGCGGGAACTGATGATAGTAGTGGAGGAGGCTATCCGTCTGGCGGAGGAAGTACAAAAGCAGAATATAGAAAAATATCGGGAGGAAAGAGGAGCTGCTGGAGAGAACAGCGCTATTTGGCCATCGGAGGGAAAACGGATAGAAGAGAATCCAGAGGAGATATCCCATCTTCTTATGGAGGAGACAGAAGAGCTGGAGAATTCGCGTCTGTCTGGGGTGCGGGAGATGATTACGCGTTATATCCATGAAAATTATATGTATGATATCTCCATGCAGGAGCTGGCCCGAACGATGAATTATTCGGAGGCTTATTTTTGCAAACTGTTTAAGCAGTGCTTTGGGCAGAATTTCATTTCCTATTTGACCGATTATCGGGTAGAAGAAGCAAAAAGGCGCCTGGAAGAGCCAACGGCCAACATTAAAGAGATCGGCAAGGCTGTCGGATATGGGGACTCCAATTATTTTACCAAAGTGTTTCGACGGGTTACCGGTATCAGCCCTACAGAATACCGGGTTCAATGTTTTCGTCATGGAAAATAGCGGTTTGTCTGAAATGTATAAAAACTTATCTTGGACAGGTTAAAAATATACTAGGATTCACAAAAATTTACCATTTTCTTTTTGGCATTTTTGACTTATAATGATAATATCTTCTGAATTTTACAAGGATTCCAGAGATACTTTATAAAAAGATAAGGAGGAAATGTGTTATGAAAAAAAGATGGGTTAGCACGGCATTATGTGCGGCTATGGTAGTTGCATCACTGTCCGGCTGTGGATTGAAGGAGCCGGATGCTCCCGCTACCACGGCAGCACCGACTGACACCACGGCAGCAGAGGCTCCGGCAGCCGCCGGAGAAGAGACCAGTGAGGCGGCTGGTGATGCTTCCGGGGCGGCGGCAGCCAATGATCCGGCTGTGACTTTAGTATATGCCGAGGTAAATCCTCTGGATACTATCGTAGGACAGACGGACTCTTATTTCAAAGAGAAGGTTGAGGAATTATCGGGAGGTTCTATCACCATTGATCTGCAGGCATCCGGTGTTCTGGGATCGGAAAATGATGTGCTGGATACCATGTTGGGCGGTGGTGGAACGATCGACATGTCCCGTATCTCCGCGTTTGCCCTGACCAGCTACGGCGGCGAGAAATCCATGCTGTTATCTATCCCCTATACTTTTGTGAACCGGGATCATTTCTGGAATTTTGCGACCTCAGATCTGGCTCCGGAATTCCTGCTTGAGCCCCATGACAATGGCACAGGGGTGAGAGGCCTGTTCTATGGTGAGGAAGGTTTCCGCCATTTCTTTACCAAGAATCCGGTGAATTCCCTGGAGGATCTGGCAGGCATGAAGCTGCGCGTGTCCAACGATCCGATTATGAACGGCATGGTTGAAGGATTGGGTGCATCTCCTACTGTTGTGGCTTTTGGTGAACTGTATTCCGCGCTGCAGACCGGAGTAGTTGACGGTGCTGAGCAGCCGATTGCCAACTATAAGTCCAATGCATTCCCGGAGGTTGCCAACAATCTGATCCTGGATGGACATACTCTGGGAGCAATTCAGGTGATTATCACTGATGATGCATGGGATAAGCTGACAGAGAATCAGCAGGCAGCAATGATGGAAGCATCCAAGCTGGCTTCTGAGTACAACCGTCAGATTTCTGAGGAGGCTGAGAACAAGGTTTTGGAAGAATTGAAGGCAGAGGGCTGTAATGTGGTTGAAGTTTCTGACAAAGCTCCATGGCAGGAAGCCTGTAAGAAGGTAGTGGAAGAAAATACCTCCGCTTATGCCGATCTATATCAGCAGATCGTAGATATGCAGTAAGAAATCAAAATCTGAAGAGGTAGGTTTTTGCGGGCACAAAAATTCGATACGGATCTTTTGTGCCCGTATTGTATAACAGGAAAGGAGTAATTATGCCTGGGATTTTTGAGTCGATCGATAAGATTAAACCGATATACGATATTGTATATAAGATAACCCTCGTGATTTGTAAATTGCTTTTGATTGCGGATATTGCGATTACCTCTATGGCCGTTTGTGGAAGATATATTCCGTTCATTCCGGATCCGGCGTGGTCAGAGCAGGTAGTGTTGACATTGATGTCTTATATGGCAGTGCTTTCGGCAGCGTTGGCGATTCGCAATGGTTCCCATATCCGGATGACAGCCCTGGACTCTTATCTTCCAAAGGCGCTGATTCGTTTTCTGGATATTCTTGCTGATTTTGCTGTGCTGGTGCTGGCCTTGATTATGATCGTGGTAGGCTGGCAGTATGCGCAGACGATTGGCGGCCGCGGCGCTTATGAGAGTATGCCATGGCTGTCTAGGTTCTGGATGTACTTCCCGGTACCACTGGCCGGAGTGGCGATGCTGGTATTTGAGATTGAAGCACTTTATAATCATGTGAAGATGATTTTTGTAAAGGAGGGTGAGGCGTAATGGATGCAAATACCATGGCGATTGCTGTGTTGCTTGGCAGCTTTTTTGTAATGATTTTTCTGCGGTTTCCGATTGCCTATGCCGTTGGTCTGGCATCTGTGCTTTGTCTGATGGCCCAGGGGCTGCCCCTCTCTAATATCTGCCAGTATATGGTAAAAGGTATCAGCTCTTTTAGCCTGATGGCTGTGCCGTTCTTTATCACCATGGGGGTACTGATGGGTTCCGGTGGTATTTCGGAAAAGCTGATCGCTCTGGCAAATGCCTGTGTAGGTTGGATGCGCGGCGGTATGGCGATGGTGAATATCGTAGCTTCCTATTTCTTTGGCGGTATTTCTGGATCTGCCTCTGCAGATACGGCATCTCTGGGTTCGATTCTGATTCCGATGATGGTGGATCAGGGGTACGATGCCGATTTCTCGACTGCCGTTACGATCACCTCTTCCTGTGAAGGATTGCTAGTTCCTCCCAGCCATAATATGGTAATCTATGCCACCACGGCAGGTGGAATTTCTGTCGGTTCTCTGTTTCTGGCAGGCTATGTTCCGGGGGCGCTTTTGGCGGGATGCCTGATGATTGGTTCCTATATTATTTCTGTAAAGCGGAATTATCCCAAGGGAGAACCGTTTTCCATTGTCAATCTTTTAAAACAGCTGAGTGTGTCGATCTGGGCGCTGGCAGCAGTATTAATTGTGGTATTCGGCGTGGTTGGCGGTGTTTTCACTGCCACAGAATCAGCGGCAATTGCGGTTATCTACAGCTTGCTGGTGAGCGTGTTTGTATATAAGGGATTGGACTGGAAAGGGGTATGGAAGGCATTGGACGACTGTGTTGCCACCCTTTCTATCGTATTGATTTTGATTTCGACGTCAGCAGTATTTGGTTTTTGTCTCACAAGGCTGCATGTGCCGGATCTGGCAGCAAATGCGATTACCGGCCTGACCAGAAATCCTTATATTTTGGCTTTGTTGCTGAATTTGATTTTACTGGTGCTGGGCTGTATTATGGATATGGCACCGATCATTTTGATTGCCACCCCGATTCTTTTGCCCATTGCCACCTCGATAGGTATTGACCCGATCCAGTTCGGTATCATGGTTGTGTTGAACTGTGGTATCGGCCTGCTGACCCCACCGGTTGGCGCGGTGTTGTTTATTGGTTCGGCGATTGCGAAGCTGCCGATGGAAAAGGTAGTAAAGGCTACCTTGCCGTTTTATCTTTGCATGGTGATTTCCCTGCTTTTGATTACATTTATTCCGGCGATCAGTTTGTGGCTGCCGGGATTGATGGGATAGTGCGGCAGGACTTGTGCTGATTTTATGTTCTGTGGGGGTGTTGCAAAATAAGTTATTCGCCATTTCTCTTATTCAGTGTCCGGCTGTCCCCGAACACAGGATAAGGAAATGGCAAATGACCTATTTTGCAACACCCTCTTTTTTCGTATAATAAGAATAAACGGCAGGAAGATAAGGGAAAGGGAACGGGAGATGAAAAGAAACCACATTTTTTCTTTAAAATATGTTCGAAACCGGATGCTGGCAGGAATATTTTTTTGTGCAATAGGAATCGGCATAAGCGCCTGTGAAAGAACCGAACCAAAGGAAGCACGGACGACAGCTCCGGAATATGTATTTACTTATGCGGAAAACCAGGCAGAGGATTATCCGACGACCCTGGGAGCTTACCGTTTTGCAGAGCTGGTTAAAGAGCGGACAGAAGGAAGAATTGAGATTTTGGTGAATGCAAAAGGCGTATTGGGAGATGAGCGGACGATTATTGAACAATTACAGTTTGGAGGAATTGATTTTGCGAGAGTCTCGCTTTCTCCACTGTCAGAATTCGTATCGGGATTAAATGTGCTGCAAATGCCTTATTTGTACACCGGTTCCGATCATATGTGGAATGTTCTGGATGGGGATATTGGGGAAGAATTTATGGAATTGCTGGCAGGCTCCGGGCTGGTAGGCCTGTCGTGGTATGATGCCGGAGTGAGAAATTTTTATTGTACCAAGACTCCGATTCAAAAGCTGGAGGATATTCGGGGATTGAGAATTCGGGTACAGGAGTCGGAGTTAATGCGGGTGATGATAGAAGTTTTAGGAGGGGAAGCAGTACCGATGGCTTATGAAGAGGTATATTCGGCTTTGGAGACAGGGACCATTGACGGAGCGGAGAATAATTGGCCCTCCTATGAATCTGTGCGGCATTACGAGGTAGCCCCTTATTATTCGGTAGACGAACATACCCGAGTACCGGAGATGCAGCTAATGTCGGAATATACCTGGGGGAAGCTGTCTTTGGAAGATCAGGAGATCATCCGTGAGTGCGCCCATGCGTCCGCTTTGTATGAAAGGGAATTGTGGACGCAACGCGCAAAGGCATCAGAGAAGCGGGTACGTGCTGCCGGATGTACGGTAGTGGAAATGCCCATAGAAGAACGGATACGATTTCGGGAGGCCATGATGCCAATCTATCAGAAATATTGTGCTGATTATATGGATGTAATTGAACGGATTGAGGCGGAGGGGGAAAAATGAATGGAGAAAAGCCAGGGCCATCTCAGGAAACTGTGATTTCGCCGGAATAACCCCCGGCAGCAGAGCAAGAGCCGGAAAACCAGCTTGCTGCCAGGGACGGAGACTTTTAGAATTTTCTCCAGATATCGGGTACAAACAGTAAAAGCAGTGGGAAGATTTCCAGCCTTCCGGCAAGCATGTCAAAGATCAGCATCAGCTTTGCCGGATTGGAAAATAATCCGAAATTGGCGGAAGGGCCGACTAACTCCAGGCCGGGGCCAATATTGTTGAAGGTGGCGGCGACAGCAGTGAAATTGGTGATCAAATCCGTGCCGTCACAAGCCAATACCAATAAAGAAACGGCAAAAATCAAGAGGTAAACAATCATGAATACATTAATATTGCGTACTACCTCATGATCGATTGATTTGCCGTCCATGCGGATGCTCTTTACCTGGCGGGGATGAAGATAGCTGCTGAGTTCTTTGCCGGTGGATTTGATCAGGATAATGAAGCGAGAAACCTTGATGCCACCGCCAGTGCTTCCGGCACAGGCCCCCACAAACATCAGCATAACCAAAATGGTCCGGGATATCTCCGGCCATTGATTGAAATCACAGGTAGCAAAGCCGGTCGTGGTGATGATGGAACCAACCTGAAAGGCAGATTCACGCAGGGCGATGGGAAAGGTTCCATAAAGCCCGCGGATATCCCAGCTGATCAGCAAAATTGCTGCACCAATAACGGCAAAATAACAGCATACCTCTTCATTGGAGAAGGCCTGTTTCCATTTGCGAAGAAGAAGCAGAAAATAAAAATTGAAATTCACACCGAACAGGATCATAAAGATGGTCACTTCAATCTGAATCAGAGGAGAATAACTGGCAATGCTGTCATTTTTTATGCCAAAACCGCCGGTTCCGGCCGTACCAAATGAGGTGGTGAGCGCATCAAAAACAGGCATACCGCTAACGAGCAGGACAATAAATTCGGCAATTGTCATGACGATGTAAATCCCGTAAAGTATTTTTGCCGTGGAGTGGACCTTGGGCAACAGCTTGCTTACAGAGGGGCCGGGGCTTTCTGCCTTCATCAGATTCATATGGGAACCGCCGGCCAGCTTCAGTAATGAAAGCAGGAAGACCAACACGCCCATGCCGCCGATCCAGTGGGTAAAGCTGCGCCAGAGAAGAATACATTTAGGTAGATCCTCTACGGCAGGCAGAATGCTGGCGCCAGTGGTGGTAAAACCGGAAACCGTCTCAAACAAAGCATCGATGGGATGAGCGATCGAACCGCTGAGCAAAAAGGGCAGAGATCCCATAATACTCAAAAAAACCCAGCTCAAGGCTACCGTTACATAGCCTTCTTTTACATAAAAATACTGACGCCGGGGTTTGCGAAAGGTCAGGGAAACCCCAATGGCCAGACAGATAATTCCGCTGATCATAAAGGACCACAACGCCGGTTCCTGATAGACGATGCCGGTAAAAAAAGGTAAAAGCATAAAGGCGGCTTCAATATTTAAAACCCATCCGATTATGTAAAAAATAATTCGATAATTCATGGTTTACTCCCTATTTTTTCAGGATATCCTGGATGTCATCCAGACCCTTCTGGGTGGTGACTATAACCACAGTATCGCCAACGTTAATGGTATCGTTGCCTCGTGGAATGATGACTTTTCCCTTGCGGTGGATACAGCCAAGAAGCAGATTGCTTTTAAGCTGCATATCTTTTAACGGGATACCCACAACCGGGGAATTCTCCCGAATGCAAAATTCCAGCGCTTCTGCCTTGCCGTCTAAAATGTGGCAGAGGGTCTCCACATTGCTGCCGATGGAATTTTGCATGGCACGGATGTAGCGGAGGATATAGTCGGCAGTGATATATTTGGGGTAAATAATACTGCCCAAATCCAACTGATCCAGGATATTATCAAAGGACATCCGGTTGACTTTGGTAATCAGCTTGGCTTTTGAGTGTTCACGGACAAAAAGCGAGAGCATAATATTTTCTTCATCCATATTGGTCAGCGCAACGAAAGCCTCTGCGCCTTCTAAATTCTCTTCCATCAAAAGCTTCCGGCTGGTACCGTCTCCCTGGATAATCACTGCATCCGGCAAATGCTCGCAAAGTTCCTGGCACCGTTCTCTTTTTTTGTCAATAATGGCAACACGGATCTTCATATCAAGAAGCTGCCTGGCCAGATATACAGCGATCGTACCGCCGCCCACAATCATGCAGTTTTTGACCTGGTCAGTAGCCAGTCCAATATTTCGGAAAAATGCCGCCGCATTCTTGGGAGAAGCGATGATGGAGACCAGATCACCATTTTGCAGAATGAAATTACCATTAGGGATATATGCATTTTCCCCGCGTTCAATGCCAGCCACCAGAATATCACATTTTGCATGGCGGGGAAGCTCAGCGATAGATACCTGATCCAGCTGAAAATCCGGCTTGATCCGGAACTTTAAAAGCTCCACCCGCCCTTTGGCAAAGGTGTCAATTTTAATGGCGGAAGGAAAACGCAGCAATCTGGCGATCTCGGCTGAGGCCGCCAGCTCCGGATTGATGATCATGGAAATGCCAAGGCTTTCTTTGATCAGATCGATTTCTTTGTTGTAAATGGGGTTGCGGACACGGGCAACGGTGTGGCAATCCCACTGCTTTTTCGCGATCAGGCAACATAGCAGGTTCAACTCATCAGAACCTGTCACGGCGATTAGAAGATCGGTATCAGCGGCTCCCGCCTCCAAAAGAGTGTTGATACTGGAGCCATTGCCAATGATAGACATGGCGTCCAGCTCTTCGGTTACATCCTGCAGGCGCTGGGCGGAGGAATCGACGATCGTGACGTCATGGTTTTCTTCCGTCAGCCCCTCTGCCAGGGCATACCCGACTTTGCCGCAGCCTATAATAATGATTTTCATGAGATTCTCCCATTCTATTGTTATGATTATCATATACTGTAGATATTGTACCACAAATTAAAAAATTGTCACTATTAAAATGTGGAATATTGTTATTTGAAATTTGAAATAAATATTTGGAAGAGAAGGGCTTTCGTGATATGATGAGAAGTATGGCAAGAGAGAAAAGAACAGGGGGAGATATATGGAGAGAAAGAAAAAATCTGCGATACTGGTGATAAGTTTTGGCACAAGTTACCAGGCTACAAGAGAGAAGACATTGGATGTGATTGAAAGAGAATTAAGAGAGGCATTTGCAGAATATGAATTTCGGCGCGCCTATACCAGCCCGACGGTTATACGGATTTTAAAGGAACGGGACGGGATGATTGTGGACAGCGTGGAGGAAGCACTAAACCGGCTTTGGCGAGATGGCTATCCGGTAGTTCTGGCCCAGAGCACTCATGTGATTCATGGGTTTGAATATGATCGGATGAGAGAGGTGCTGGCACGGTACCAAGGGAAGTTTGAGCAACTGGTGTATGGAGAATCGCTTCTGACAGAGGAGATCGATTACCAGGAGGCTGTACAGAGTGTGGGCAAAGAATTGGAGAGTTACCGCCAGGAGGGGACCGATTTGATATTTCTCGGACATGGTACGGAGCATGTCGCAAATGCCTCTTATGCAAAGCTTCAGGAGAAATTCTGGCAGGAAGGATATCGGGATTGCCTGGTAGGAACCGTGGAGGGATCGGCGCTGGCAGAAAATGTGGAAGATTTGGTGCAGAAACGCCGTTCCCAGCGGGTCGTATTGATTCCATTTCTTGTGGTAGCCGGAGAACATGTCTGCCGGGATATAGCCGGAGAACAAAAGGATTCCTGGAAGTCCCGGTTCCTCAGAAATGGCTGTCAGGTAGAATGTGTGTTTAAAGGCTTGGGAGAATATAAGGGAATCCGGCAAATATATATCCGCCACGCCAGGGAAGCGGAGAAAAAATTATTGGCCAGCCCCAAAGCCCGTTAACAATCAAAAGTTAGTACGACTTTGCGGATGGAAGGATCATGGCTGTCAATGAAATCAAAGGCATCCTGCGCTCTGGTCAAAGGAAAGGTATGGGACACACTGCCGTTTAAATTCAACCTGCCGTCCCGAATAAGCTCGATCGCTGTACCAAACATTTGATTTTGCAGACGAGAACCTCGGATATCAAGCTCTTTGGCCGTGATGAGGAAGGGTGTGATCTGCGCTGTGGCTCCGGTGAGTCCCATAACCATGACTCGTCCGGCATTGCCGGTGGCTTTCAGCAGGGAGGGCAGAGAATCTCCGGCATTAGCAGCGTCGATCGATACGGTGGAACCATGTCCATGGGTATATTCTTTCACCTTTTCCACCAGATTCTCCTTTTGGACATTGATCGTATAGCGGGCGCCATTTTGCATGGCTATTTCAAGCTTTTCATCGGTCCGGCAGGCGACAATGATGTGATCACAAAGAAGACGGGCAATTCTTAAAACAGAGCTTCCCAGTGCCCCATAGCCCAGAATCAACAGCATGTCATCTTTGACGAGCTGCGCCCGGGAGCAGGACTGAATGGCAATGGTGGCCGGTTCAATCATGACAGCATCCGTATCGGAAAGGAAGTCCGGCAAACGGTAGCAGTCAGCTTCCGGGACTGTGATATATTCCTGAAAACCGCCGTCGATATGTATGCCGCGAACCTTTAGGTTGTCACAGACATTGCCACGTCCGTTCTGACAGGGATAACAGTGGCCGCAGCTGACTACCTGATTGATGATAACGCGATCTCCGCGTTTCAGGCTTTTGACGTTGCCATAAACTTCTTCAACTACTCCCACCATCTCATGCCCGATGATGCGCGGATAGGTAACAATCGCATTCGTACCATGATAAATGGTGCCGTCGGATCCGCAGATACCGGCAGCCGTCATCCGGATCTGAACATTATTTGTGGGATCGGGGAGTGGTTTTTCGATGTCAATCAGTGTTAATTCTCGTGGTTTGACAATCTGTACCGCTTTCATGAATGATATCCTCCTTTTTAAGATAGCAGATGAGAATCCGGTTTCTTGTCCGTTTTGAATTGTTCCTTTACTAGGCGGATAAAAAGCTGATCTGCCTTTGACAGGAAGCCGTTTTGCAGATTAGCGATGCACATATCCCAGCTGGCATCGTATTTTTCATCCATACACAACAGGGTGGGGTGAAATTCATATGAGGCCATCTGAAAATATTGCAGCGGAATCAGGGTAATACCCAGGCCTCTGGCAGCAAGCAGCAGAGCAGTTTCATAATTGCGAAGAGTCAGGGCGATATTGGGATGATGAATGCCGGCTTTGGATAAAACATTGTCAGTGATCTGACGGATCCGCTGTTCCTTATGCAGCATAAGAAATGATTCTTGTTTCAGAAGCTTTACGTCAAGAACCGGATAGGGGTAGCCGGGTTTTTCCACTGCTTTCTGGATTAGCTCATGCTGAGGATGAAGGACAATCACAAAGGGATCTTTTTTCATGATATCATAATTAATTTGAGGATGGAAACTTTCCTTGGGGGCATGCATGATGACGAAATCCAGCTCGCCGCGAAGAAGCATTTGTTCCAGAGAGGCAGTATTCTCCTCATGCACATAGAGCTCGATGTAGGGACAAAGCCTTTTGTAATCCGGCAGTATCCGGGCAAGCATCAAGGTGCCTAAATGATTTGTGATGCCCATGTGAACCCGTCCGGTCCGCAGATTGTTGATGTCACTGATCTCCAGTTCGAAATCTTCATACATTTTCAGGATCTGCGAGGCCATATGATAATAGCGTTCACCGGCAAATGTCAGGCTCAGGCCGCCGGAAGTGCGGTTGAACAGAGGGGTTCCCAGAGATTCTTCAATTCGTTGAATGGACTGGCTTAATGAGGGCTGAGCCATAAAAAGCTTCCGCGCCGCCCGGGAAATGCTTTTTTCATCGGCCACGGTCTTTACATAGATGAGTTCTTTGCTTGTCATAGGAAAGATCCTCCAAAGCTGTGTAAAAAGTTACATCTGAAAATTATTATAATACAGAAAAGAGACGTCGTCAAAGATTTGTTACGACAAGCTTTCGTGCGATTAGGAGGTTGACGAGAAGGAAACATGAGAGTATGATAAGAAATGCTGTGATAGGCAAGTCACAAGGAAAAGCCTGAAAAGGGGTCAGGAGAATAACAATTTATGGAAGAAAAAAGAAATTCCGGAGGATTTTGGTTTCTGCAGGGAATGCGGGCAGGGATTCCAATAGGAATGGGATATTTTGCTGTGGCATTTACTCTGGGGATTGCAGCAAGAAAGGCGGGGCTGAATGTCCTGCAATCAGGATTTATGTCAGCTACTATGTTAGCCAGTGCAGGACAGTTTGCCGGTTTCGGCGCGTTGGCCGCCGGAGCCGGATATCTGGAAATGATGGTGACAGAAATTGTGGTGAATTTGCGCTATTTACTGATGTCCAGTGCGCTTTCGCAAAAGGTTATGAGAGATAAACCATTTTTTCATCGATTTTTTATGGCATACGGAGTGACTGATGAGATCTTTGCTGTGTCTATGGGGGTGGCAGGAAGGCTTCATCCGTGCTACATGTATGGAGCGGCCGCCACCGCGGCACCTGGCTGGGTGTTAGGAACGGTTCTGGGAGCATTGCTAGGGATGATCCTTCCGGCGCGGGCGATGAGTGCTATGGGAGTGGCTCTATATGGAATGTTTTTGGCTATTGTGGTTCCTCCGGCGAAAAAGGACCGGATTATTGCAGGGGTAGTGATAGTATCGATGGTGACAAGTGCCCTTTTTACAAGATTACCAGTACTGAACCGGATTTCATCTGGTTTTCAGATTATCGTGCTGACGATTCTTGTGGCGGGGGCAGCAGCAATCTTATTTCCTGTCAGTGAGAAAAAGGAGGAAACGCAAGATGCAGCCTGATGTAAACCTGGCACTTTTGGTGATGGCGGGGACAATTTATTTGGTGCGGGCTTTGCCACTGGTTTTGTTGCGCAAAGAAATCCGCAGCCCTTTTATCCGTTCCTTTCTTTATTATGTCCCTTATGTGAGCTTGTCAGTGATGACGTTTCCGGCGATTCTTTCGGCCACAGCCTCCTTTTTTTCCGGACTGGCCGGCTTTTGTGCGGCAGTGGTAATTGCCTGGGTGGATGGAAAACTGTTTCGCGTATCGATTGGAGCTTGTATAGCGGTATTTCTGGCGGAGTTACTGCTGTAAGGATTGACAAAAGGATAAAATCGATTTATAATGCCATAAGCAACTTGGGAAAAGACATCATATTTGGATAAATATTATAGTGGTTGAAATTGAGGAGGAGAAATGGCAATAAAGAAAAAAACAGAAGCGATAGTGGAAGTCAAGGAGGAATCCACTGTGGCAGAGGCGGTAAAAAAGCCGGTCGCAAAAAAGGCGGCGCCGGCAAAGAAAGCGGTTGTGAAAACCACGGAGAAGCCGGCGGCAAAAAAACCGGTAGCGAAAAAGGAAGAACCCAAAGAGTCCGTCATGATTCAGTATGGCGCCAATGAGGTTGTGATGAAGGATGTAGTTGCGGCAGCAGTGAATGCTTACAAGGCATCTCACCAAGGAATTGAGATCAAGACGGTTGATGTTTATGTAAAACCGGAAGAGAATGCGGCCTACTATGTAGTGAATGGCGACGATTCCGAAGGGAACAACAAGATCAATCTGTTTTAAACAGAGCTGGTGTTACAAAATAAGTCATCAGCTATTTCCCATGAACAGCCGGGCGCTGGCTATGGGGAATGGCTGATGGCTTATTTTCAATATTATGTATATGACAGGAGGAGAAGGATGTTTTACGAAAAGCGAATCTGGGTGGCAACAGGAGGAGAAAAGCGGTTGGAAATTCTTCCGCAGATGGCAAATCGTCATGGTTTGATTGCCGGCGCCACGGGGACGGGCAAGACGGTTACCCTAAAGGTTTTGGCAGAGTCTTTTAGCGATGCGGGAGTGCCCGTGTTTCTGGCTGATGTAAAAGGGGATTTGGCAGGAATGTGCCGGCCGGGAGCTGCGTCGGAGGGGGTACAGAAAAGACTGGCAGACACAAAGGTTCCGGCAGAAGCCTTTGCCTATCAGAAATATCCGGTGTGTTTCTGGGATATTTTCGCGAAAAAGGGGCTGCCGTTGCGGACGACAATCAGTGAGATGGGACCTACATTATTGGCCAGGCTGCTGGATTTGACAGATACCCAGGAGGATATTCTGACCATTGTGTTTCGGATTGCGGACGATGAGGGATTGCTATTGCTGGACACGAAGGATTTGTGTGCGATGCTGAACCATGTGGGAGAAAACAACAAAGAGTATGGGATGCGGTACGGCAATCTGCCCCGTCAAAGCATCAATAGCATTCTGCGGGGCCTGCTGGCATTAGAAGAGCAGGGAGCAGACCAATTTTTTGGAGAGCCGGCTTTGGACATCCATGACTGGTTTCAGATGGATCCCGAGGGCAGAGGAGTGATCAATATTTTACACAGCGAGAGCCTGATTCATAATCCTATGATGTATTCTACCTTTATGCTGTGGATGCTGTCTGAGTTGTTTGAGGTACTGCCGGAGACCGGGGATTGCGAAAGGCCGAGGATGGTATTTTTCTTTGACGAGGCCCATCTTTTGTTTAAGGGGACGCCGAAAGCATTGCTGCAAAAAATTGAGCAGGTGGTGAAGCTGATTCGTTCCAAAGGAGTGGGCATTTATTTTATCACGCAGAGTCCGGGGGATATTCCGGATGGAGTGCTTGGACAGCTGGGCAACAAAATTCAGCATGCGCTTCATGCCTATACCCCGGCGGAACAAAAGGCGATTCGCGCGGCCGCCAATTCTTTCCGGGTAAATCCGGCGTTTGATACTAAGGAGGTGCTGGAGCAATTAGGTATTGGTGAGGCATTGGTATCCTTTTTGCAAGAGGACGGGATTCCTGCCATGGTGGAGCGGGGAAGAATTTTGCCGCCCCAGAGTCAGATGGGCCCGATCCGGGAGGAAGAACGAAAGGGAGAGATCCAAAACAACCGTCTGGCTATGAAATATGAAACGATGATTGACCGGGATTCTGCTTATGAGTTTTTCCAGAGAAAGGGGAAAGAAGAGGAGGCGTTACGCCAGCGCCAACAGGAGGAGCTGCAGGCACAAAAGGCACAGAAAGAAGCTCAAAAGGAAGAGGAAAAAGAAAGGCAACGGCAGGCCAAAGCAGAAAAAAAGGAGAAGGAGGCAGTAGAAAAAGCCAGGAAACGGGCGATAACCGGCGCGGCAAAATCGGCTGCCGGTACGATTGGAAGAGAGATTGGCAATGAAATCGGCAAATCCGTAGGAGGAAACTTTGGCAAAAAATTGGGCGGAAATTTGGGCGCAAGTATCGGAAGAGGAATTTTGGGAACTCTGTTTGGCAGATAGGATGGAGATGAGATGAGAGAGGGGCATACTTCTGCTGCATTGCCGGAAGCCTTTTTGAGAAAGATGGAGATGCTTCTGGGAGAAGAATATGAGGCATTTCTGCACAGCTATCAGGCAGACAGGGTGCATGGACTGCGTCTGAATACCCGCAAAGGGGAGATAGCACAGCTATATGGACAGAATAAGGAGCGGTTCGGCTTACGGCCCGTTCCCTGGTGTCGGGAAGGCTTTTACTACCGGCCGGACACCAGGCCGGGCCGGCATCCGCTGCATGAAGCCGGGGTGTATTATATTCAAGAGCCAAGTGCCATGGCAGTGGTGGAGCTTTTGGCGCCGCAGCCAGGAGAGCGGATTCTGGATTTGTGCGCGGCACCAGGGGGAAAGACAACACATATCGCCGATCGCCTGCGGGGAAAAGGCTTGTTATTCAGCAATGAGATCCACCCGGCAAGGGCGAAGATTCTGTCCCGGAATGTGGAGCGGATGGGAATCTATAACGGGGTGGTAACGAACGAAGATTCCGGCCATCTGGCAGAATGCCTACCGGAGTTTTTTGACCGGATTGTGATCGATGCCCCATGTTCCGGAGAGGGAATGTTCCGTAAGGACGAGCAGGCAAGGATGGAGTGGAGCGAAGATAATGTACGGCTGTGTGCCAAAAGACAGAGGGAGATTCTGGATAATGGAGCCAGGCTTTTGCGGCCGGGAGGGCGGATGGTGTATTCTACCTGTACCTTTTCCAGAGAAGAGGACGAAGAGCAGATTGCCCGGTTTTTGGAACGGCATCCAGAGTTTTTAGTAGTGCAGTTGCCTGGAACGGCTGCCATGTTTCGGATCTGGCCTCACCGGGTAGAAGGAGAGGGCCATTTTTTAGCGTTACTGGAAAAAACAGCAGACAAAAAAAACGAAGGCAAAAAAACAGCGAACCGGAAGAGGGAGAAAAGGAAGGGTTGGAAGGATAAGGCCGGCCTGCTGCTTTTACAAGAATTTTTGCAGGATACTTTTGATTTGCCGGAGCCGGTTTTGCCAGAAGGGTGGGAGGACAGACTGAGCCTGTTCGGGGATCAGATATATCTGCTCCCCGAAGCCATGCCAGCGCTGGCCGGCCTGCGCGTGCTGCGGCCGGGACTTCATTTGGGAACCTTGAAAAAGAACCGTTTTGAACCTGCGCATGCGCTGGCATTGGCATTGGATGCCCGCCTGGTAAAAAGAAAGCGTTGTCTGGAAATCGACGGTAAAGAAGCAGAGGAATATCTGGCGGGGAAGACGCTGCCGGCAAAAGCCGGACAAAAAGGATGGATCCTTATCTGCATTGATGAGTACCCGCTGGGCTGGGGAAAAGCCACTGGAGGAGTTATAAAAAATCATTATCCGAAAGGACTCCGGACGCAGGGGCTTCAACCGGTATAGTCCTCATTGTTATGGGAGGGATTTTCTTTTGGGGGAAAAGCAGGAGCCGGCGGCTCAAATTCTCCGAAATTGATCTCATTGTGAGCGTGGCGGACTTCCTGGGTAAGGTCATCTACAAGGGCGATCATGGCCTGAAGATTTGCCGCCTGCGACTTGATCTCTTCACGGGCCTGGGGCAGATAGTGTTCTAAAATCGGCAGCAAAATCAAAGCGGTGATGCCGGTGGTCAGTCCGCCGTTGTAGAGAACAAAGCCACCATGGAGGGCGCTGGTGGCTGTACACATAGAAGCGCACATAAATCCCGCCAGGATACCGGCTCGAATCCCATAACGGCCGACAATAGGGCAGAGCCCGGTGGCAAATGCGACGCCGTTAATATAAGCCTGGGTGGACAAAGACCAGGAGAGCTGTCTTCCGTCGATGAAGCAGAGATACATTGTGAGAAAATACAAGGCCTGATAGCCAATCAGGATAGGCCAGACATTTTTCGGATGTTGTCCCATGGCAGTAAAGGTCAGGGAGGCCAGTACCACGCCAATCGTAGGCCCGGTGAAGCCGACACCTTTGGTAAACAGGATGGCCAGATTAATATACAAAAGAAACAAAAAGCCTTCACAGCCAATGTTTATCAGGCAGACAGGCATTCCGTATTTTTCGGAAAAGTCACTGGCATGTCCGGTATCCCGCATTAATTGAGAATAGCCGTGAAAAGATTTGCCATTGAGAAAATAGCCAATCCAGATGCAGACAGTAAATAAAATAATAAAAAATATGTTGGCATAAAACCGATAGGATCTTCCGAACGCTTCATAAATCGGATTGATATGGGAGATAGGCTGGTGAGGGGAGAGCCCCATAGTACGGAACAGGAAATTGAACAGAAAAAAGCCAAACAGCCCAAAAGCCAATCCGCCATTATAGAGATTATAGCCTTTGTGCCAGGCATGGGCGCCTGGCAGGATGGCCGGGATGACAAAACCAATCATCAGGCTGAAAAGCAGGGTCAGAGCGATACCGGAGGAATTTAGCTGTACCCGTCCGAAGATAAAGCTGCCGCGTTGGGTATAACGAAACAGCAGTTCACTGATAAAAGGGCTGAAAGAAGTGGCAAACATGCAGACATGGAGATTGCTTTTAAAATCCAGTTTTTTTTGGCGCAGATAAAGAAATGGCGCCAGAAAACAGGGCCACATGTTAAAAAAATTCAGCCCGTAAAAGCAGTGGGCGATCACCAGAAAATACCCGGCCATGGTATTGGCCCGGGATTCTCCCTCCAAAAAATGCATAAACAAAAAACAGGCCATTCCGCAGGCGCCGGCATTGAGCATGGCACTGGCCAGGCCGCCAATCTCCAGATAATCGGTAACGAGCGGACAGGGCGAAATCATAATCTGATACCAGTTCAAAAAAACATGGCCCCATTCACCGGTATAAAGCGCCGCAGCCAGTGAAGAAATCAGGAAAAAAAGCGAAAAGCCTAGAGCGATTCCGTCGATAATTTGGCTGTTATCATATGTCTTCTGCCTCATGATACAATCCCCCAACAATTTTTGCACTGTAAAAAGTATATCATCTGCCAACCGGAATTTCAAGAAAACATAAGATGTTTTTCTTATAAAACGCTACCCTTTTAGGGCGTTTTAGTTGACTTGTTTTTCCAGATGAATTATAATGGAAAACGGAGCACTTATTTTAAATAAAAGGAGTATACAATTCAGATGATAAGAAGCATGACCGGTTTTGGCCGTTTTGAGGCTGTCACGCCGGAACACAAAATAACGGCAGAAATGAAGGCTGTGAATCATCGCTATCTGGACTTAAGCATTAAGATGCCTAAAAAATTTAATTATTTTGAGGCCGGGATCCGCAGTCTTTTGAAGAATTACATCCAGCGTGGAAAGGTCGATATCTTTATCAGCTATGAGGATTATACAGAAGAGAAGCTATGCTTAAAGTATAATGGAACGCTGGCGTCCGAGTATATGGATTATTTTGTGAAGATGCAGCGGCAGTTTGGAATCGACAATGATGTAAAGGTGTCGATGCTGGCACAGATGCCGGAGGTGCTGTCTATGGAGCAGGTGCCGGAGGATGAAGAGCAGATATGGCAGCTGCTTGCAAAGGCAGTGGAAGAGGCGGCCAGGAAGTTTGTGGATTCCCGGATTCAGGAAGGAGAGCAGCTGAAAGCGGATTTGCTGGGCAAGCTGGATTATATGGAAAGCCTTGTCGAGTTTATCGAAGGGCGGTTTCCCCTTGTGTTGGCGGAATATCGTTCCCGGCTGGAGGATAAAGTAAAAGAGCTTTTGGAGAACAGTTTGATCGATGAGAACCGGATTGTGGCGGAGGTGACGCTCTATGCGGATAAGATCTGTGTGGATGAGGAGCTTGTACGTCTCCGGAGCCATATGGAAGCTACCAGAAAGGAGCTGAATGCCGGCGGGAGTGTAGGCCGAAAGCTGGATTTCATCGCTCAGGAGATGAACCGGGAAGCCAATACGATTTTGAGCAAATCCGGGGATTTGGAGATTACGGACAAGGCTATTGCACTAAAAACCGAGATTGAGAAGGTACGCGAACAGATTCAAAATATTGAATAGTTGATATCGAAAAGAGCAACAGGAAAAGAACCGATTGGGAAAGGAGATCTTATGTTACATCCATCCTATGCAGATTTGATTAATGTAGTAAACAGCGGGGTAGAGCCGGGGGAGCAGCCGGTAGTACAGAGCCGTTATTCGATTGTTCTAGCTTCTGCCAAGCGGGCCCGCCAATTGATAGAGGAGGCGGATCCGCTGTCGGGCGATGCAGGAAAGAAGCCGTTGTCGGAAGCGATTCAGGAGATTTATGACGGCAGAGTGAAGATAATCGGGGATTTGGAAGAGGAAGAAGAATCACCGGCAGCAAGCGACGAGAAAAAAGAAGAATAACCGGAGGGAGGCCGTCTCAGAGAAATGTGACAGAGATGGCTTTTCTTCATTTCCGCGAGCGATGAGCCAGGCTTGGCTTGCGGGCTTTTATAAGGAGCCGATTATGAAGATATTGATGATATCACTTGGATGTGATAAGAATCTGGTGGATACCGAGAATATGTTAGGGATGTTGAGCCAGGACGGACATACTTTTACCGATGATGAGCAGGAGGCGGAAGCGGTGATCGTCAACACCTGCTGTTTTATCGGTGATGCCAAGGAAGAAAGCATTCATACGATCCTGGAGATGGCCCAGCTCAAGGAAGATGGCAAATGCCGGATCTTGTTAGTGGCCGGATGCCTGGCACAGCGCTACCGGCAGGAAATACTAAAAGAGATACCGGAAGTGGACGGGCTTCTTGGCACGGCATCGTATGACAGGATCCGTGAGGTGCTTAAACAGGCCGACAAGCGCCAGAGAGAGCACCTAGAGACTTGGGAGAAACCCGTTTGTATGGAGAAGCTGGACCGTTTGCCGGAGCCGGAAGCAGGAAGGATCCTTACAACGGGCGGACATTATGCATTTTTAAAGATTGCGGAGGGCTGCGATAAACATTGCACCTATTGTATTATTCCTAGTCTGCGGGGCAGTTACCGGAGCGTCCCTATGGAACACTTAGTGGCAGAAGCAGAGCAGCTGGCAAAGAACGGGGTAAAAGAGCTGATTTTGGTAGCGCAGGAGACAACGCGGTACGGATTAGATTTATATGGGAAAAAGGCATTGCCAGAGCTTCTTCACCGGTTGGCCAAGATTTCCGGCATTTATTGGATCCGGATTCAGTATTGCTATCCGGAAGAGATTACGGATGAATTGATAGAGACAATCAAAAAAGAAGAAAAAATATGTCACTACCTGGATATTCCGATTCAACATGCCAGTGATGATATTTTACGCCGGATGGGGCGGCGGACCGATCAGGCAAAAATCCGTCAGATTGTGGAGAAGCTGAGGAGGGAAATTCCGGATATTGCCTTGCGGACGACGCTGATCTCCGGCTTTCCGGGAGAGACGTCAGAAGATCACGAAGAGCTGTTGGCGTTTGTCGATGAGATGGAATTTGAAAGGTTGGGAGTGTTTGCTTATTCGGCGGAGGAGGATACGCCGGCGGCTGGTTTTGCCGATCAGATTCCGGAAGAGCTCAAGGCTGAGAGACGCGAAGAGGTGATGGAGTTACAGCAGGAGATTGCCTTTGAAAAGTCAGAGGCTATGGTGGGACGGATATTAGATGTTATGATTGAGGGCAAGGTGGCGGACGAACCGGCTTATGTGGCCAGAACTTACATGGATGCGCCAGGCGTAGACGGATATTTGTTTGTCAACAGTGGAGAGCTTTTCATGTCCGGTGATTTTGTGCGGGTCCGGGTGACTGGTGCAGCGGAATACGATTTGATAGGGGAGGTATACGATGAATTTGCCAAATAAGCTTACAGTATTACGGGTGGTTTTAATCCCTTTTTTTGTATTGTCATTGATGATGTTTGGCGGTACGGTGAGCCTGTTGCGATATCTGGCGGCGGCGATTTTTATTGTGGCCAGCCTGACGGATATGCTGGATGGAAAAATAGCCAGAAAATATAATCTGGTGACGAATTTCGGAAAGTTTATGGATCCGTTGGCGGATAAGCTTTTGGTGTGCTCTGCGCTCATCTGTCTGGTGGAGCTGGGGCAGCTGCCTGCCTGGATGGTGATCCTTATTGTCAGCCGGGAGTTTATTATCAGCGGTTTCCGGCTGGTAGCAGCGGAACAGGGGATTGTCATCGCTGCCAGTTATTGGGGAAAATTTAAGACGACATTTCAGATGATAGCCGTGATTTTGATGATTGTGAATCTGCCTGTGCTTTGGCTTTTGACAGAAGCCTGTACCTGGATTGCGTTGATTCTGACCATTGTATCACTGGCGGATTACATTATGAAAAACCATAAGGTGCTTACGGAAGGAAGGATGTAGGGATGATAGTAGAGCTGGTTTCTGTGGGAACAGAGCTTTTATTGGGTAATATTGTCAATACCAATACACAATATCTGGCGGAACAGTGCGCGCGTCTGGGATTGTCTATGTTTCATCAGGTAGTGGTGGGCGATAACCGTGAAAGGCTGATTGAAGTAATACGCACGGCGCTGGGACGTTCTGACGTAGTGATTCTGACCGGCGGGCTGGGGCCTACGGAGGATGATCTGACAAAAGAGGCGTGTGCCGAAGTGATGGAGATGCCGCTGAGGGAAGATCCCCATACCCGCAAGCGTATTGAAAATTATCTGAAAAATGGTATCTTCAAGAAGATCCCGGACAATAACTGGAAGCAGGCTCAGGTTCCGGAGGGCGCGATCGTGTTGGATAATCATAACGGTACGGCGCCGGGGCTGATTTTGGAAAAGAACGGAAAGATGGTGGTTTTGTTGCCAGGCCCGCCAGCGGAATTGATACCACTGTTTCAGGAACAGGTGTTTCCTTATCTGAAAAAGAAGCAGCCGGAGGTTTTGCGTTCCCAGATGATAAAGATCTGTGGTGTGGGAGAGAGCCAGGTAGAAGCAGAGCTTCTGGATTTGATCGACAGGCAGACAAATCCCACCATTGCCACCTATGCCAAGACCGGAGAGGTGCATTTGCGGGTGACAGCCCGTGCAAAAAGCGAGGAGGAGGCCAAGCGGCTGGTGAAACCAGTGGTAAAAGAGATAAAAGGCCGTTTTGGTGATAACATATATGCTGTCCGGGAGGAAGAAACCCTGGAAATGGCTGTGGTAAAATTGCTTCAAAAGTATGAATTGACCGTGACCACGGCGGAATCCTGTACCGGTGGTCTGTTGGCAGGACGATTGGTCAACGTGCCGGGAGCCTCGGAGGTGTTTCGGGAAGGATTTATTACCTATGCGAATAAGGCAAAGAGGAAGTATCTCGATGTCAGCAAAAGTACGCTGAAAAAATATGGGGCGGTCAGTCCGGAGACGGCACGGGAGATGGCTATCGGCGGGGCATTCGCCGCCGATTGTGATGCTTGTGTGGCAGTGACTGGAATTGCGGGTCCGGAGGGCGGCACTGAGGAGAAACCAGTTGGCCTGGTCTATATTGCCACGTATGTGAAGGATAAAGTTAATGTAAAGAAGTACCAGTTTAAGGGAAACCGGGAAAAAGTGCGGGAAATGGCAGTGGTGCGGGCGCTGGATTTGCTGCGCCGATCGATTTTGGAAAATTATCGATAGGGAGGAAGACAAATGGTACGCAACTGGAAAAAGAAAGCCTCCGTAGTTTATGGCTATGCCATGGCCCGGCTGGCGCTGAATATGTATTTGTATTTTGGTGAGCTGCCATTGGAGTATGAGCAGGGGACAGGCAGGCAGGAAGAGTTCGACCGGCGCTATATGGAATTGCTGGGATGGTATCTGGACGGGGAATATCCCAGGGTTTTGGAAAACATAGACGATTTTCGCCGGGAAATCCGGCAGGAGATGGAGACCGTGGTGGCCTATTCCGATGCTGTCCAAATCTATGAATATGCATTGAACCGGATAGAAAGGCGTTTTGTAAACGGCTCATCGGAGCCGGAGATAGAAATAGAAACTTTGGTGGGAAACGTGATGCATTATCTGGCTTCGACAGAAGATACCACGGTTCAGAATCAGCGGATCCATGAGCTTCTCCGGCAGTTACCTATCCGCTTTACCAGACAAAAATATTTCAGTATGGTTCATGATGCCTTGACGTCCTACATTGGCTCGGACTATGCGGGGCTGGAAGAAGTGATGTATCTTTTAAGATGCGGCAGCCTGATAGAGCTTTCCCAGCGATGCGGCAGCGGTTATGGAAGGCTTGAGGAAATTCTCGCCTGCCTGAAAAAGCTTTCTTTCAGGGATTTGACAAAAGAGGACTACGAGAAAACAAACGCTCAGGTAAAAGAGGCGGGAGAGCTGCTGTTAAATCTGACAGAATACTGCAACAATCTGGAAGAAATGGTAAATGATCTGTATCTTTTGTGTCTGACTGGCCCGGAGGCTATGAGAGATGCGGCAAAGGAAGCGTCTGCCTTTGCTATTTTGAAAGGGCTTTGGAGACAGTATGAAAACGGAAGCCGGGAGATTTCTCAGCAACTTTTTGCACATTTGCCAGAGCTGGAGGGAGTTCAGGAAGAGTATTTTGAAAAGTACCAGCAACTGTCTTTTCGTCAGGAAGAAGAGACGGATCCCTTGGCTTTCCGGGTGGATATGCTGATGTCTACAAGTACCTTTGCCGATCTGGAAGAGAATAAAAGGCAGGGGCATGTCACCCGGGAAGATTTGGAAGAAGTAACCACAACGTTTTTTGCCGAGCTGGAGACTGTGTTTTCTTCCAGCCAGAAGCCGGTAATCCGGGCGATCATGGCAACAACGCTTTCCTATCTGCCGGTTCGTTTCCAATCACCGGATGAACTGCAAAATTATATCCGTAACAGTCTGGATTGCTGTACGGATTTGGCAGAAAGAGCGGTCTGTATGGAATTGCTGCAGCAGATGATGGAGATGGATGGTTATGAATTGGTATGATCACCTGTATATGGGAGAGAAAGCAAAAAAGCAACGCTATGGGATTCTTAAAGGGCTGCGGGAGAAAAAGTGGCAACCGGAGATCTACGTGATTATGCCGCCGGAGAGCGGGAATAATATTCTTGAAATCATTCCGTCCGTAATGTTGCATATACCGCCATATCGGGAACGGGAGATTTTGCTTTTGGGAGTCGCAGTTACATACTGGGAGGCTCTGGAGGTGGCAAGAGAGATTGTCGATGATTTGTATCAAAAAACGGGCGGATTTCGGTTGGCTGATCTGATAAATCGTGACAGAGAAGCAGAGACGGAAATGCTGTCGGAACCGAGAGATCCGAAAAAAAGCACAATGAGGGGTGGGCTATGCTGACTGCCGTATGGACGGTATTGGGAATATTGAAAATTGCCGGACTGGTTTTTTTGGGAATCGTTGGACTTCTGCTCGTGCTGCTTATGCTGGTTTTGCTTGTTCCGATCCGGTATTGTTTGCAGGCAAGCTTTGACGGTTCGCCAAAAGGACAGGCAGGGATCCATTGGTTTTGCCATTGTTTTTCAGTGGGGGCCAAATATGAAGAGAAGCTGGTATTGTGGGTAAGAGTGCTGGGAATCCGGGTGTTTCGGCTGGAAAAAAGCTTTGGAAAGGCAGAGAAGGCAGCATCCGGAGACGAAAAAGAACAGCGCGCCGCCAAAGAAGACAGGCATCCGGTGGATGGGTTCCCAGAACAGAAGCAGCCAGCGAGGGAATCCGCTGCAAAGATTCCCGTATCTTCTGCCACGGAAACAAAAGAAGAGCGGGCTGCTGAGCCGGAAACAGAGGATAAAGCAAAAGAGCCGGATGCCACTGAGGGCAAGAAACATAAAAAAATTTCCGGGCGAAATAAAAAAAAGGGAAAAAAGAAAGGAAAAAAAATCAGGGGATTCTCTTTCCGGCGGATTTATGATAAACTGAAAAAGAAATTGCTTCGTCTCTGGAAGCGCTTGCTGGAATTAAAGGAGAAAAAAGAGCGCCTGGTTGCTTTTATCAATGATCCGGCTAACCGGCGTACGTACTATCTCTTGAAACAGCAATTGAAACAGCTTTGTAAACATATACTTCCGAGAAAGATATCCGGGCAGGTGCGTTTTGGATTTGAGGATCCGGCCAGGACAGGACAGATATTGACATATATCAGCCCGTTTTATGCTTTGTATGCCAAAGGGCTGGAGATAAAACCAGTGTTTGGGGAATCGGTGATGGAAGGAGAGGTAAGAGTACGGGGGAAAATCCGCATTGGGACAGTGCTTGCCCTGGCAGTCCGAATGTTGTTTGACAAGAATTTCAGAGCTTTGGTCAAAAAGCTTATGAAAGCATAAGAAGGGATATTCAGAAAGGATAGAGCAAGAAGGAGGAAGAGATCATGTCAGAGAATCATTTTAGTTCGACAGTAGAAGCTCTGTTTAGGGGGATGGATCAGTTTGTGACGACAAAGACCGTGGTGGGTGAGGCAGTAAAGATTGATGATGCCATTATTCTGCCATTGGTAGATGTGACTTGTGGGATGGCTGCCGGATCTTTTTCCGACCATGCAAAAAATAACGGCGGCGGTGGATTGAGCGCTAAAATGAGTCCCAGTGCAGTACTGGTGATTCAGAACGGCGTGACACGTCTGGTCAATGTCAAACAGCAGGATGCCGTGACCAAGGTTTTGGACATGGTGCCGGATATTGTCAGCAGGTTTACAGACGGAAAGAAAAAGGAGATTTCTCCGGATGCTATGAAGGCGGCAGAAGAAATGGCTGCCGGTAACGGCTCAGATGCGGAATAGCCAGATTTCCAGACAGAAGAACGGAAGAAACAAGATACTTACGCATGGAATAAGAGGCGGATGCATATACTGACAGCAGAAGGATATGGCCGGAGGTTTTTATGAAGCGGGTCTTTGGACTGATGCTGTTTTGTTTTGGGATCGGAATGACGCTTCTCTTGTTTATTCCGGAAACCCTCTCGACTTTGATTTTTATTATTGGATGTCTGGTGTTGGGGTATCATTTGTTTTGTTGTTAATAACAAAGTATGTAAGAATCCGGCAAAATGCGGGCAAAGGCCCGGGTGCATTTTGCCGGATATTTTTGAAGAATAAGCTTTTTTGCATAAAAATGAAGGGGTTGCAAAATAAACCGCCTGTCGTTTCTTTATCTTGTGTTCGGAGAATTCACGTACATAAGATAAAAGAAATGATGAGCGGTTTATTTTGCAACACCCTTATCCATTTTCATTATGCTCTCTCAACTAAGCCGGAACGCAGACAGGAAGTACATACGTACATCTTTTTAGCAGCGCCGTTGACTTTAACCTTGACAGATTTCACATTCGCTTTCCAGATCGCATTGGATCTTCTATGGGAATGGCTCACGTTATTGCCGAAGTGAGCAGCCTTTTGGCAAATTGCACATTTAGCCATGATCGCACCTCCTTAACCACAGGATTTTTGCTGCCGATTCTAATACGGAAACACAACATAGGTATCATAACAAATTATTGTAGATTTGGCAAGCAAAATTTTCAAAAATGGCAAAAAACGAGATGTTTTGCGGAATATTTACCGATGACTCGTTTCTCTTGATGAAAATCCCCGTCTTTGATATACTGAAAACAAAAGAAAGATTACGGTTGATAAAGATTACCCTCTGTGGGCAAGGAAAGGTGAGACAAGAGATGTACATTGCGGATTTACATATTCATTCCCGGTATTCCCGGGCTACCAGTAAAGAATGTGTGCCGGAATATCTGGATTTATGGTCCAGACGGAAGGGAATTCACTTGCTGGGCACAGGGGATTTTACTCATCCGGCATGGCGGCAGGAACTGCAAGAAAAACTGGTTCCGGCAGAACCGGGATTATATCGCTTAAAAGAGGAGCTGCAACGGAAGGACAGAATCGGAGAGGAAGATTTTTCTCCCAGGTTCGTGGTTTCCGGAGAAATCAGTTCCATTTATAAAAAGAACGGCCGAGTGAGGAAAGTCCATAATTTGATTTTGCTGCCTGGCCTTTTTGAGGCGGAATTGCTTTCTAAGAGATTGGAGATGATCGGAAATATCCATTCGGATGGAAGGCCCATTCTGGGATTGGACAGCCGGGATTTGTTGGAAATCACGTTAGAAGTATGCCCGAATGCAATTTTTGTGCCAGCTCATATCTGGACGCCTCATTTTTCCATGTTTGGAGCTTTTTCCGGATTTGACACGGCGGAGGAATGCTTTGGGGATTTGACGCCTTATGTTCATGCCATAGAAACCGGACTATCCTCAGATCCGCCGATGAACTGGCGATTGTCAGCTCTGGATCGGTTCCAGCTGATTTCCAATTCCGATGCCCATTCTCCGGCAAAGCTGGGGCGGGAGGCGAATCTTCTGGACATTTCGTTGTCTTATGACGGCTTATATGGGGCAATTCAAAAGGGGCAGGGGCTTGTGGGGACGATTGAATTTTTTCCTGAGGAGGGAAAATACCACTATGACGGCCATCGGGAAATGCCATTTATGTTTAAGCCCTTATGAGGCGGAAAAACACCAAGGAAAGTGCCCAGTTTGTGGAAAAAAGCTTACTCTGGGAGTTTCTCATCGAATCGAGCAGCTGGCTGACCGAAAGGAGGGGTATACACGTTCGGGGGCTGCTGCTTTTGAAAGCCTGGTGCCGCTTCCTGAGGTGATCGCGTCATCCATTGGCAGTACAGCTGCCAGTGTAAAGGTCCAGCACAAGTATGGGGAAATGCTGGCTTGCCTGGGGACAGAGTTTTCTATTTTGCGAAAGCGATCCATAGAAGAAATTCAGCGATCGTTTGGATATCAGATTGGTGAGGGCATAAGGCGGCTGAGGCAGGGTGAAGTGCGGCGGTTCCCGGGCTTTGATGGGGAATATGGCATAATTCAGCTGTTTGAACCATCAGAGCTGGAATCTATGGAAGGACAGATGAGTATGTTTGGCTGGGGAGGAGAAAAGGTTCCGTCGCCGGTCAATAAAGAATCGAATATATTGGCGGTTTTAAAGGAAAACAACGAGAAAGAGACAAGCGATGGGAAAATACTGAAGGAAACTGCCGCTGCTTTAAATAAAGAGCAGCTTTTGGCTGTCTGTTCTGCATCACCTAGAATCGCTGTGATTGCCGGACCGGGAACGGGCAAGACGAAGACGCTTGTCTCCCGAATCCTCTATTTATTGCAAAACCGCCGGGTAAAACCGGGACAAATAACAGCAGTTACCTTTACCAATAAAGCGGCGGAAGAAATGCGAATTCGCCTGGAAAATCAATTGGGCAAAAGGCATATTGCCAGAAAAGTACGTATCGGAACCTTCCACAGTATTTGTAATGAATTGTTAAAAGCCGCCCAGGAGCATTATACACTGGCAGAAGAAAGCATGATACAAGAGCTTGTACGGGACGTGGCAAAAGAACTGGGAATCAAAGAAAATGTAAAAACGCTGCGGCAAAAGATATCTCAGAAAAAGACAGAAAAAGCGCAGGCAAAGTGGAATGCTTTCCAAGAAAACAAAGAGATAATTCCCGGGAAGCCGGATAGCGTCGGGAAGTCACCCGAATGTTCAGAGCTGGATAGGGCTTTAAAACGGTATCAGGATCGCCTGTCAACCCTCTCAGCCCTGGATTTTGCTGATCTTCTTATTCGGGCCTTAGAACTGGCAGAGAAGAAGCCGTTACCCTTTCCCTATCTCCTGGTCGATGAATTTCAGGATATCAGCCCTTTGCAATACCGCCTGATCGAGAGCTGGAGCAAGGGCGGCAAAGAGTTGTTCATTATCGGGGATCCGGATCAGGCGATTTATGGCTTTCGGGGAGCTGATGACAAAAGCTTTGATCGTTTTTGCCAGGAGGAACCGACAGAAGTCATATATTTGCAGAAAAATTATCGTTCCTCTCCGGAGATCCTAACAGCATCCATGGAAGTACTGAAAAATGATGGTGGGCTAAAGACTCCGGAAATAGATAAAGGATTCCCTCCAAAAGTCCCAGGCGTTTTGCTGCCGGTAAAGCCATCCGGGTTTCCTGTCCGTCTGATACAGAGCCGGGATGCAAAAAACGAAGCAATTTTTATTGCCAAGGAAATCAACCGACAGATTGGCGGGATCGACATGCTTGATATCCAGGAGGGTTATGCTTCTTTGAACGAGCGGATACCCAGAAGCTTTGGCGAAATTGCTGTTCTTTATCGCACGCATCGTCAGTCAGAGCTTTTGGAGACATGTCTGAAAAAAGAAGGGATTCCTTATGTGGTGACAGGCCGGGAGGAATTTTTGGATGAAGATATTGTCCGGGGAAGCATCGGATTTTTTAGAAACCTGATGAATCCGGAGGATTATCTGTCACAGGCTCTGTGCCTTAAGCTCTTGTGGCATGTAGAAAAGGCAGATCTTTCCCAGTGTGCGTATCCGGTTCTGGCAGATAAATACAAAAGCTTATGCCGGCGGGGAAAGCCGCAAAGCATATGGAATTCCTGGCGAAAGGATATGGGGTTTTCGGAAAATCAGGCGATGGAAAAGTTAACGGCCATGGCAGTGTTTTATAAAACCATGGAAGAGATGCTGACAGCGCTGGCCTTTGGAAAAGAGAGTGATTTAAAACGTTGGGGCGGGAAGCATTATACTTCCGATGCCGTGACCCTGATGACTATGCATGGCTCCAAGGGACTGGAATTTCCTGTGATTTTTCTCAGCGGCCTTCGGGCGGGAACGATTCCTCTGGAATATAAGGGCGGGGAAACGGATATACAAGAGGAAAGAAGACTTCTCTATGTAGCGATGACCCGGGCCAAGGAAGAGCTGATTCTGACAGGGTCCGGAGAACTGTCGCCGTTTGTCGGGCAGATTTCAGAGGATATCATCCTGCGTGAGCAGACGAAACAGAGACAAAAGGACTGGGATGGCGGCCGCCAACTGAGCCTGTTTGATAAAGATCTGGATGTGGGAAGAAAGGGGATATTATGACTTTTTATGAGATGATTAAAGACTTGTCACTGGCTTTAAGCCGGGAGAAGCTGGTAATCTTTGTGGGAGCTGGAGTATCGAAAAATTCAGGGCTTCCTACCTGGGGACAGATCGTTCAGGTGTTTGCCAGGGAGATTGGTTATTCTACAAAAGGACGCCTGGCTACAGAAGAATATATCAGAATTCCCCAATACTATTACTGTCTGGATGAAAGTGAAAATCATGCGTCTTACTATTCCTTGATCCAGTCCATGATACCAAAAGATATCCGTCCTAATTTGCTCGATCAGCTGATTGTATCGCTTCATCCAAAACATATTGTTACTACCAATTTTGACACGCTTCTGGATCAGGTGGCTCATGGCTATGAGATTATCCGGGAGGATCGGGATCTGTTGACTGGTATTTCTGCCCATTATCTTTTAAAGCTTCACGGAGATATCTGCCAGCCGGAAAAGATGGTATTTAAGGAGGATGACTACCTGCATTATTCCCATACCCATCGGTTGATGGAGACTCTTTTAAAATCTTTGCTGATTGATCATGTGTTCTTGTTTGTCGGTTATTCTCTTAATGATTATAATCTGAAAACATTTGTCAGCTGGATTGATTACATTGCCCAGGAGATGCAGGTAAAACAGGAGATGCATCACAATTATTTTCTTTCCAGCAGCCGCCATGCGGGAAAAGACTATCTGCGGAAATATTATGAGGGAAAGGGGCTGGAAGTGATAGATTTGTATCAGCTTCCCCCGGAGGTGGATATCCGTGCAAAAGATATCCGGCTTTCCGAAGAATTGGGGCGCAAGACATATGCAGTCCTGGAATTATTATTTGGAATGTAACAGAAAGAAAATACAAAAGGAATCCTATACAAAATGAAAAGCTATGAGATAGATATGTGTACCGGTTCGCTATGGAAAAAAATTATGGTTTTCAGCGTGCCGCTGATGTTTTCCAACATTCTGCAGATTGTTTTTAACATTTCAGACGTGGCAGTGGTTGGAAAATTTGCCGGTCCGATCGCCTTGGGGTCGGTAGGCTCTACCAGTATCCTGATTACTCTGTTTACAGGCATTCTGTTAGGCTTATCCAGCGGAGTAAGTGCTCTGACAGCTCTCTACATCGGAGCCAAAAACACGGAGGAAGTAAAAAAGACGGTTCATACGGCGGCAATTTTGCTGGCTTTTGCAGGGATAGGGATCATGATTTTGGGGATTCTGTTTGCGGATGCGGTTCTGGCATTGATGCGTACGAAAACAGAGCTGATGGAAGGGGCAACCTGCTATTTGAGAATTTATTTGTTGGGCACACCTGCGCTGGCCATGTTTAATTTCGGAAATGCGATTTTAAGTGCGGCCGGAGATACCAGAAGGCCATTAAATTATCTGACCGTTGCCGGTGTAATCAATGTGCTGTTGAATCTGTTCTTTGTAATAGTGTGCCATATGGGAGTAAGCGGCGTGGCGATTGCCAGCATTATCTCTCAATATATTTCAGCGGTATTGGTGCTTCGCCTTTTACTGTATAGCCAGGAAACTTTTTCCTTACGTCCGGGCTGTCTCAAGGTTGACAAAGATAAGCTGTGCCGAATTTTGAGAATCGGTGTCCCATCGGCGATTCAGTATGCTATGTTTGCTGTGGCAAATCTGTTTGTACAGGCCAGTGTCAATTACTTTGATCCTGTGATGGTGGCAGGGAATTCAGCAGCCGCCAATTCGGATCCCCTGGTATACGATATGATGGCGGCTTTTTATACAGCGTGTACCAGTTTTATTGCCCAGAATTTAGGAGCAAAAAAACGTGACAGGATCATAAAAAGCTTTTATATTTGCCTGTTCTATTCCTTTATGCTGGGATTGATTTTAGGAGCAGGGATTTATCTGCTGCGATATTCCTTCCTATCCCTGTTTACGAATGAGCAGGCAGTGATAGATGCAGGAATCCGCCGGATTTCTGTCATGGCATTGTCATACTGTGTCAGCGCATTTATGGATTGTACGATCGCAGCCTCCCGGGGATTGGGTAAGACGATTGTACCAATGCTGATTGTCACAGCGGGATCGACGGTTTTTCGGATTCTGTGGATAGGAACGGTATTTGCCTATTTTAGGACCATAGAATCGTTATATCTTTTGTATGTTTTTTCCTGGTTGGTGACGGCAGCGGCAGAGATTATCTATTTTGTAAAGATTTTTAGGGAAATACGGAAAATGCCATCGATAGCCTGATTGGTTGAAAAAAATTTTGTAAGATGGTAGAATGATAATAGATTTGGCAGCAATGAGATAATGGTAGGTAAATAATATCTGCTGCAATTGGAAAGCGATTAAATATGGCAGGAGTAGAAGATGAGTGGATCAGGGATTCATGGAATGAAAGAAAATCAACAGAGAAAACGGGCTGTTGTGTTTGCGCTGTTGGGAGGGGGAATCATTGCGGCGATTCTTCTTATGACGACAATATGGGCATCAAATAAGGCAAGAGCCGGCACTGCCCAGGCGGTGAGCAGAGTCAGTGAATTTTATCTGGAGGAACTGGCCGGACGAAGAGCACAGGTGGTTTCGGAAGAACTGAAAACCCATCTTGCCTATATGAAAAATGCCCTGGATGTTTTAGAGCCGTCCGATTTGGAATCTCAGGAAAGCTTACGCCAATTTCTGGGGAGAATCAAAAAGCTTTATGGAGTGGACCGGTTTGCACTGGTAGATGAGAATGGGATTGTCTATACCCAGCATAGTTCAGCCTCATATGTAAACGAATATGCTTTCCTTCCCGAAGAACTTAAAGAACCAGAGATCTACACGCAGAACCTTTATGGGGCAAAAAAGCAGGTTATTCTTGCCATGCCGGTTGAAGACATCTTTTTTCAGGGGGTTCGGATCAAAATATGTTTTATCCAGATCAATATCAGTGAAATGTTGAGTTCATTGACCCTGCAAACGAATGACAATGAAACTTATTGCAATTTATATTATCGCAATGGTGAGAGTCTGACCAATGACAGCTTTGGCTATCTTACGGCAGGAAAGAATTTGCTTTCTGAGCTGAAAGAGGCGGAAATGAAGGCGGGCTCCAGCCATGAAAGGCTCAGCGATGATTTTGCCAATGGCAGGCCAGGCCAAATATCCTTCCAATATCAAGGGGCAGAGGAAGAATTATGTTATGTTCCCATAGAGGGAACCAATTGGATGCTGACTATTTTGATTCGGAATAATGTCATCAGTGAGCAAATCAGCTCTATCAGCTCCGATATGATGGAACGCAGCATTATACAAATTGTCATAACTGTGCTGGTAATGTTGGTAGTGTTTTCTCTGCTGATTCATCAGTCCAGAAAAAATGCAAAATTTCTTTTAGAGCAGGAAAAAGCGGACGGCAATCGGATAAGGGCAGCATACGACCAGATTGAGAGAGAGCGGACAGCCATGAATAATATTCATGATGCCATGGGCTCAGGCCTCTGGAGTATGGAATTCAATACCAATGCAGAGATTATCTCCTGTACCTGGTCTGATGTTTTTCGGAAAATGGTGGGATACAACAATGAAGAGGATTTTCCCAACCGTATGGAAGCCTGGTCCGATTTGTTGCACGAGGAGGATAAAGAACGGACGCTGAAGGAATATTGGGATACGGTATATGATTATACCAATGAGAAAACGTATGATGTGGAATATCGTCTTCTTACCAGACATGCAGGATGGCGGTGGTTCCATGCGGCCGGCCGTTTGTCCAGACGGGAAGATGGATCGCCGGTTATGTTTGTCGGACTTTTTCTAGACATTGACGATGAGCGGAAGATGGAAAAACAGCTGCAAAAGCAGAAAATCGATCTGGAGGATGCTCTTGCGGCAGCTCAGCATGCCAATAAAGCAAAAACTACGTTTCTCAATAATATGTCCCATGATATCCGTACTCCGATGAATGCGATCATTGGTTTTACGTCTCTGGCAGCAACTCATATTGAAAATACGGAACAGGTCCGGGACTATTTGTCGAAAATCACTACATCCAGCAATCATCTTTTAAGCCTGATCAATGACGTGCTGGATATGAGCCGCATCGAAAGCGGGAAGGTGAAGATTGAAGAAAAGGAAGCTTCGCTTCCGGAGATTATGCATGATTTAAAGACGATTGTCCAGACAGATATTACATCCAGGCAGCTGGAATTTTATATCGATACGGTAGACGTAGTGAATGAACATGTTTTGTGTGATAAGCTAAGGCTGAACCAAATTCTTTTGAATCTTTTGAGCAATGCGATGAAATTCACGAAGCCCGGAGGGATTGTCAGTGTCCGCATTTTGCAAAAGGAAAATGCACCGGAGGGCTTTGCATCTTATGATTTCCAGATAAAAGATACGGGAATAGGCATGAGCAGGGAGTTTTTAGAGCATGTTTTTGAACCTTTTGAACGGGAAAAAACCAGTACCATCAGCGGAATCCAGGGGACTGGCCTGGGAATGGCAATCACTAAAAATATCGTAGATATGATGGGCGGCACCATCACTGTGAAGAGCGAAGAGGGGAAAGGAAGCACCTTCACGGTATCTTTGCAGTTTCGAATCTGCTCCGGTCCGGTAAGACAGGATGAAATTCCGGAGCTAAAAGGGTTTCGGGCTTTGGTGGCAGATGATGATTTTAATACTTGTTCCAGTGTTACCAAGATGCTTTCTACGATTGGGATGAGACCGGATTGGACGACCTCCGGCAAAGAGGCTGTGCTCCGGGCCAAGCTTGCCAAGGAGCAGAATGACAGTTATGCCGCTTATATCATAGACTGGCTGATGCCGGATATGAATGGAATTGAGGTAGTCAGGCGCATCCGTGGAATGATTGGAGATGAAATACCTATTATTATTCTGACAGCCTACGACTGGTCGGATATTGAAGAAGAGGCTAAAAAGGCAGGAGTTACCGCTTTCTGCTCCAAGCCGATCTTCCTTTCTGAGCTGCGGGAAATCCTGGAATCCCCCTTTACGGTTCAAAGCATGGAACATACAATCAATAAAGAAAACATGTCTTTTAAAGGAAAGAGGATCCTTCTGGTGGAGGACAATGAACTGAACCAGGAGATTGCCGTGGAGATTTTGCAGGAAGAAGGATTTCTTATGGATGTGGCGGACGATGGTGTTGTGGCAGTGGAAAAGATAAAAACGTCAGAGCCGGGCTGTTACGATCTGATCTTGATGGATATCCAGATGCCGATTTTGAACGGCTATGAGGCGACAAAACAGATAAGGGCATTGAACAAGCCCGGACTCTCGGACATTCCGATTATTGCTATGACTGCCAATGCTTTTGATGAAGACAAGAAATCGGCTTTTGCAGCAGGAATGAATGGACATATCGCAAAGCCGATTGATATACCGAAGCTAATAGAACTTTTGACAGATGTATTAAAATAGTTATGATTAGCAACAAGAAAGGATAAGATATTATGCTGTATCCAACAATCGGGATGCCGGTAATGGGAAAAGACCTTTTTCGCCGCTATCAGCAATATAAATATACCTGGTGCCTGCGGCGGGCAGGGGCTACCGTACAATTGCTGGAGCCGGATGTGTCAAAGGAGGGGATGGCATCTGTTTTGAACCGGTGTGCCGGCTTCTTGTTTCCTGGCGGACCGGATATCTGGCCGGAGCTATATGGACAGGCTTCTCAGATCGGAAGCGGAAAGCCAGATCGTACAAGGGACGGCTATGAGCCGGAGCTACTGCGTATCGTTCTGGCAGCCCAAAGGCCGCTGTTTTGTATTGGCCGGGGGATGCAGCTTTTGAACGTGGTATTGGGTGGGACATTAATACAGGATTTAAAGCTAAAACAAGAGTATCCACATATGGATTATCCGAATCGGTTCTCGGCCACTCATCCGATTGAGCTGGATCCGGACAGCCTGATATCGCAGCTTTTGGGTTCTGATGCTGCTACGGTGAACAGTCTGCATCATCAGGCAGTGGATACGGTCGGAGAGGGGCTTTGGATTGCGGCTGACAGCCCGGAAGGATTTCCCGAGGCAGTGGAACTGGAGGATTATCCCTTTAGCCTTGCCGTTCAATGGCATCCGGAATACATGACAAGGGTTCCGGCACAACAACGGCTGTTTCAGGGATTTGTGGATGCCTGTCGGTGATGCTTTGATATTTTGATATGGAAAAAGGAGTAAGTGTGTATGAAGCGATTATATTCCTGGAATGTAAATGGGCTGCGGGCCTGTATGAATAAAGGCTTTCTGGATTTTTTAAAGCGGGAGGATCCGGATGTGCTGTGTTTGCAGGAGACGAAGATGCAACCGGAGCAAGCAGATTTTGAACTCCCGGAATATCATTGGTATTGGAACAGTGCTGTGAAGAAGGGATATTCCGGGACATTGGTGCTTACGAAGGAAAAACCCCTGTCAGTGAAAAATGATCTGGGGCTGGATCGGCATAATACAGAAGGGCGAACGATTACTCTGGAGTATCCGGAGTATTTTCTGGTCAATGTTTACGTGCCCAATGCACAAAATGAATTGGCCCGTCTGGATTACCGAATGCAGTGGGAAGATGATTTTCGGGGCTACTTGGGAAGGCTGAAGGAGAAAAAGCCGGTTATAGTAACCGGGGATTTTAATGTGGCAAAAGAGGAAATCGACTTGAAAAACCCTAAAAACAACCGGGGAAACGCCGGGTTTTCCGATGAGGAGCGGGAAAAGATGAGAGAGCTTCTGGCCTCTGGTTTTGTGGATTCTTTCCGGTATTTGTATCCGGATCAGGAAAATGCGTATAGCTGGTGGTCTTATCGCTTTAAAGCCCGGGAGCGGAATGCAGGCTGGCGAATTGATTACTTTCTGGTTTCAAAAGGATATGAAGGACAGATTGTGGACAGCCGGATTCTGGCTGAGCAGACAGGAAGCGATCACTGTCCGGTAGAACTGATTTTGAAATCATAACAGGAATACTTAACGATTGCGAAGGAGAAAACGATGACTGGACTTACAAGTGTACTGGCGCGGGCAGTGGCATTTATTTTGATCATTGTCACGGGATATATATTGAAGAAGAAAGGCTTTTTTCACCCTGATGATTTTTATCTGTTTTCAAAGGTTGTTGTCCGTATTACACTGCCTTGTGCAATTATTTCCAATTTCAGTAAGATTTCAATGGATAATTCGCTGCTGTTTATGTGTGTTGTAGGTTTGGTAATCAACTTGCTGATGGTGATAGCCGGATTTTTGGTAAATCTAAGAGGAAGCAGACAGGATCGGGCATTTGGCATGATCAATCTGTCGGGATATAATATCGGCAATTTTACATTGCCATTTGTTCAGAGCTTTCTGGGTCCGGTAGGATTTGCGGCTACCAGCCTCTTTGATGCCGGAAATGCGGTAATGTGTACCGGGGTGACCTATACGATGGCTTCCATCGCAGCAGGTACCGGGGATCGCCCTTCAGTAAAAAATGTGCTGAAAAGTTTATTTTCCTCTTTGCCATTTGACGCCTATCTGATTATGACGGTATTTGCCGTTTGCCGGATTTCCTTGCCGGAGCTGATTACTTCCTATGCCGGGACGGTAGGAAATGCCAATGCTTTCCTGGCACTTTTGATGATTGGCATCGGATTTGAGATTCGTATGGAGCGGGAAAAGCTGGCAAAGATCGTTCAAATTTTGGTTTTACGTTATGGCATGGGGGTGTTGATGGCGTTGGCGTCATATTTCTTCCTGCCCTTTGCGCTGGAAGTCCGTCAGGCAATCGCATTGATCGCGCTCGGCCCGGTTTCTTCGGTAGCACCTGCCTTTACCGGAAAAGTAGGCGGTGATGTAGAGATGGCCAGTGCAGTCAATTCATTGTCCATTGTAATCAGTATTATCATGATCACCGGAGCTTTGATGATTTTATTATAAGAGAAAGAGAAGCGAAAACGGATTATGCAGGAGAGTAAGACTTTGCAATCAGCAACAATGTTTTGGTTGTACCAATAACAATTGCTTGACTTTAATAAGGAGTTGTGCTAGAATCATTTCCATGGCTTATGCGAGCCATTAGTCAAAGGGGACATCGCTTCTGTTTGCGTTGTCCTTTTTGTATTCAATTTTTATGAGGAGGAATAATTATGAAGAGGAAAATGATGGCATTAACCATGGCTACCCTGATGGCAGCATCCTTAAGCGCATGTGGAGGAAACAGCACCAATGATACTACAACAGCAGCTACCACGGCGGCGGATACGACAGCTAATGAAGAGACGGCAGCTACCACGGCGGCTGAGAGCGGCGCGGCTGAAAACACGGCGGACAGCGCGGCTAAAGTATATAAAATTGCAACCGACACAACCTTTGCGCCTTTTGAGTTTGAGAATGACAAAGGCGAGATGGTGGGGATTGACTTGGATCTTCTGAAAGCGATTGCCGAGGATCAGGGGTTTGAGTATGAGCTGGTGGTGGCCGGCTTTTCTGCGGCAACAACGGGCTTAGAGGCTGGCGAGTACGACGCTGTGATTGCCGGAATGTCTATCACGGATGCCAGAAAGGAAAAATATGACTTCTCCGAACCGTATTATGATTCTGGCGTGGGTATGGCTGTCAATGCAGATTCAGACATTGCTTCCTATGAGGACTTGAATGGAAAGACAGTTGCCGCCAAGATCGGTACGGAGGGCTGTACTTTTGCTGAGTCGATTGCCGATCAGTATGGTTTTACTATCATGCAGTTTGAGGATTCTTCCAGCATGTACCAGGATGTACTGGCCGGTAATTCGGTAGCTTGTTTTGAAGATTATCCCGTACTGGGCTATGAGATTTCCCGCGGTACGGCTTTCAAAATGCCACTGGAGATGGAACATGGCAATTCTTACGGCTTTGCGGTACTGAAGGGCCAGAATACGGAATTGCTGGAAATGTTCGATGCCGGCCTTAAGAACATGAAGGACAGCGGAAAGTATGATGAGATTCTGAATACCTATATTTCCAAATAAGGTATTTTAAAAGACTTAGAAAAAGGGTGATGGTAAAATGGCTTTTGTCGAGGTACTTGTACAATATTTTCCTTCTTTCTGCATAGCGCTGGGAGAGACCGTGAAGCTGACGGCGATTTCGCTGATTTGTGCGACGGTTCTGGGAGTGATTTTTGGACTTTTCAAGGTGTCCGGGATCCTTCCGCTCAAGATGATCGCTAATCTGTATATTGATATCATCCGGGGGACGCCGTTGATGGTACAGGTGATGATTATCTTTTATGGACTGAGCCAGGTGTTGCGTCCCTATGGTTTTTCCTGGGGCGATATCGGCGGTAATTTTACGGCAGGCGCGGTGACACTCAGCCTGAATGCCGGTGCTTATATGGCGGAGATCATTCGCGGCGGGATTGAAGCAGTGGACAAAGGCCAGATGGAAGCGGCGCGCAGCCTGGGGCTGCCATATAAAAAGGCCATGAGCAAGGTGATTCTGCCGCAGGCTTTCCGCACGATGCTTCCATCCATCATCAATCAATTTATTATTTCCATGAAGGATACCTCATTGATTTCCGTCATCGGAATTCGGGAGCTGACACAAAACGGCAAGATCATTGCAGCGAATTCGGCTTCGCGGGTGATGGCAATCTGGCTGGTGGTCGCCGCCTTTTATCTGGCGGTATGTACCGTTCTTTCCAAGGTGGCAGTGCTGGTAGAAAGGAAGGTTTCTTATGGAAAATAAAAAGATTCTTGTAAAGAATTTAAAAAAAAATTTCGGTCAGCTGGAAGTGCTCAAAAGAATCAGCCTGGAGGTGGAGGAAGGTGAAGTGGTCTGCCTCATCGGGCCATCCGGTTCGGGCAAGAGTACTTTCCTGCGATGCCTGAACCGGTTGGAGAAGATTACGGCTGGCGAGGTCAATGTGGATGGCCATCCGATTTCCGATCCCAATATCAATATCAACCGGGTGCGGGAGAATATCGGTATGGTATTCCAGCATTTCAACCTGTTTCCCCATCTGACGGTGCGGGAGAATATCACACTGGCGCCGGTGGAGCTGAAAAAGATGGATAAAGCCAGCGCGTCGAAGAAAGCGATTGAGCTTTTGGAACGGGTGGGACTTGCGGATAAGGCGGATTCCTATCCAGGGCAACTCTCAGGCGGACAGAAGCAGCGCGTGGCGATTGCCAGAGCATTGGCGATGAATCCGGATATCATGCTTTTTGACGAGCCGACTAGTGCCCTGGACCCAGAGATGGTGGGGGAAGTGCTGGAGGTGATGAAACAGCTGGCGGCGGACGGGATGACCATGGTAGTGGTGACGCATGAGATGGGGTTTGCCAGGGAGGTGGCAGACCGGGTGATTTTCATGGATGACGGCTACATTGTCGAGGAAGGGACGCCCGAGGAGCTTTTTGGGAATCCAAAAGAAGAGAGGACGATCAGCTTTTTAAATAAAGTACTATGAGAAGAGAAGCGTTTATGCGTAGCGGCGTAGACGCTCTTTTTTCGCTTTATTTAAAAAATTGCGTCCTGTAATGTAAAATAAAACCTTCCGGAGTGATGCGAACTACGGGCATAAGGAAAATGATTGCTGCCGCATAAAGCACAGGTGAAAAAAATTCCGGTTGTGGTTTCCGGGAAAAATGGTATAATGAAAATAATGAGAAAAACAAAGCTGTCGAGAGAATAGAACAGTTGTGTGTATAAGCAAATGCGAATGGAGGGGTTTCATGAAAGGACGCATCAATAATAAGCTGGGGGAAATTCGTATCAGCTCTGAGGTGATTGCTCTGTATGCCGGAATGACGGCGGTGGAATGTTTTGGAATTGTCGGTATGGCAGCCGTCAGTATGAAGGATGGCCTGGTTAAGCTTTTAAAGAGAGAAAGTCTGACTAAGGGAATCCACGTCAAGGTGGAAGACAGCCATATCAGTCTGGAGTTTCATGTCATTGTGGCCTATGGCGTCAGTATTTGCGCCGTAGCGGATAATTTGATTGCCAATGTAAAATACAAAGTAGAAGAATTCACCGGCATGGATGTTGACAGTATCAATATCTATGTAGAAGGTGTACGAGTGATAGATTAAGGAGGACCTACCGGTGAATATACGAGAAATTGATGCCCCGCTGATGAAACAGGCATTCTTGGCGGGCGCTCAGGGATTGGAAGCGAAAAAGGAGTGGATTAACGAACTGAATGTATTTCCGGTTCCGGACGGAGATACGGGGACAAATATGACGATGACCATCATGGCGGCGGCTAAAGAGGTGGCGGCGCTGGAGAAACCGACGATGGAGACACTGGCCAGGGCGATTTCTTCCGGCTCTCTGCGGGGAGCGAGAGGAAATTCCGGTGTTATTTTATCTCAGCTGTTCCGGGGATTTACCAAGGAGATCAAGACACAGAATACCGTGGATGTACCAGCGCTTTCCCGCGCTTTTGTGCGCGGCACGGAGACCGCGTATAAGGCGGTCATGAAGCCGAAAGAGGGTACAATCCTTACGGTGGCGAAGGGCATGGCGGACAAAGCCGTGGAGATGGCGGAGAAGACCGTAGATGTAGAGGAGTTTGCCAGGGAGGTCATCGCATATGGAGATCTGATTTTGAGCCAGACGCCGGAGATGCTGCCAGTGCTAAAGCAGGCCGGGGTGGTGGATTCCGGCGGCCAGGGCCTGATGCAGGTGGTAAAAGGTGCCCTGGAGGGCCTTCTGGGGAAGACCGTTGACTGGTCGGCAAAGCAGGCAGAGAAAGCTCCTGACAGTATGGGCGCCGGAAGCCAGGCAATGCCGGAAGACGTGGACGTATCGGAGCTGGATACCTCGGATATCCGTTATGGCTACTGTACCGAATTTATCATCAATATAGAGAACGCGTACGATGACAAAAAAGAACAGGAATTTAAGGCTTATCTGGAATCGATTGGCGATTCTTTGGTGGTAGTTTCTGACGACGATGTGGTAAAGGTTCACGTGCATACCAACGATCCGGGGCTTGCGATTCAGCGTGCGCTGACTTTTGGCTCCCTTTCGCGGATGAAGATTGACAATATGCGGGAGGAGCATCAGGAAAGGCTGATTCAGAATTCAGAGAAGCTGGCAAAGGAACAAAAAGCAGCTGCCCAGGCAAAGGAAAATGCGCCGCGTAAGGAAGCGGCGGCGGAAAAAGATCAAGAATCCCCCAAGCCATACGGTTTTATCGCCGTGTCCATCGGAGAGGGGATGGGAGAGATTTTTCGGGGAATCGGCGCTGATTATCTGATAGAAGGCGGACAGACAATGAATCCCAGCACAGAAGATATGCTGAACGCAGTGGCGCAGGTCCATGCCGATCGGATTTTTATTCTGCCAAATAATAAGAATATCATTTTGGCGGCGGAGCAGGCAAAATATCTGGTGGAGGATAAAGAAATTATTGTAGTGCCGTCGAAGACGGTTCCCCAGGGGATCACGGCATTGATCAATTTTATTCCGGAGCTTTCTGTTGAGGAGAATTTGAAAACCATGACAGAAGAGATGGGGCGCATAAAGACCGGCCAGATTACGTATGCCGTGCGCAGCACACAGATCGACGGCATGGAGATCCATCAGGGAGATATTATGGGTATCGGCGATCAGGGAATGCTGGCCGTGGGAGCCAGCATTGAGCGGACGGCAATCGATACGTTAAAGGCGATGGTTGACGATGATTCGGAGCTGATTAGCATTTATTATGGCAGTGATGTAAAGCCGGAGGAAGCGGAACGGGTTTTTGCCATGGCACAAGAGGCATGTCCGGATTGTGAGATAGAATTGCACGATGGCGGCCAGCCGATCTATTATTATTTGATGTCTGTGGAGTAAGGATGAGATAACAGTGGCTGGAAAGTTGTTCGGCTGTGGGAAAGAAACAAAGAAAAGCAGAGGAGATGCCGCAAAACAGGCCCTGATATATTCAGCCTTGGAGGAAGAAGCGGGATGATAAATCGGGATCCAGTAACATGCTTGAAGGGAATCGGAGAAAAAACGGGTGAGCTTTTTCGGCGTTTGGGAGTAGAGACAGTGGAGGATTTGCTTCACAATTATCCGCGGGCCTATGATACTTATGAACCGCCGGTTGCCATCGGCCAGGTGCGGGAGGGTGGTGTCTATGCGATCTGCGGCCAGCTGTTAAAGACAGCAACCGTACGCCGGTTCCAAAATATGCAGGTGATTGTGACAGTGGCAAAGGATTTGACGGGTAGCCTGCAATTAACCTGGTTCAATATGCCATATTTGCGAACGACCTTACAGATGGGCCAGGTGTTGGTATTTCGGGGCCGGGTGATAAAAAAGGGCAATCGCATGTCCATGGAGCAACCGGCAATCTATACCAGAGAAGCCTATGAAGAGAAGCTGCTTTCTCTGCAACCAATCTACGGACAGACCAAAGGGCTGGGAAATAAAGCGATTATAAAGGCAGTGGCACAGGCGCTGGAACAGAGACAATTAGAACGGGAATACCTGCCGGCAGAGCTGCGCAAAAAATATGAGCTGGCGGAATATAATTATGCTTTGGAGCACATCCATTTTCCTTCGGATCAAAAGGAAATGCTGGCGGCACGGAAACGGCTGGTGTTTGATGAATTTCTCTTCTTTCTGCTGGCAGTGAGACGCCTGAGGGAAAAGCGGCAGGACATAAAAAGCAATTATCCGATAAAGCCGGTGAAAGAGCTGCTTGATCTGCAGAACAAACTGCCTTATGCATTGACAACAGCGCAGCAAAAAGTATTGGCAGAGATAGAAAACGATCTGGCAAGCGGGAGCGTGATGAACCGGCTGATCCAGGGAGATGTCGGATCGGGGAAGACAATCCTGGCCGTATTTGCTCTTTTGCAGGCAGCGTATCACGGATATCAGGGGGCATTGATGGTGCCGACAGAGGTCCTGGCCAGACAGCATTTTGAGTCAATTCAGGAGCTTTTCGCGACTCATGGAATACCCAAAAAGGTGATATTGGTGACAGGCTCCATGACGGCGAAGGAAAAGCGGATTGCCTATGAGCGGATCGCCGGTCATGATGTGGATATCATTGTGGGAACCCATGCACTGATCCAGGAAAAGGTGGTATATGATAAGCTGGCACTGGTAATTACCGACGAGCAGCACCGGTTTGGCGTGGGACAGCGGGAAGCATTGGGGCAGAAGGGAGTTAGCCAGCCTCATATTTTGGTGATGAGCGCCACTCCGATCCCGCGGACGCTGGCGATTATATTGTATGGGGATCTGGATATTTCCGTGGTTGATGAAATGCCGGCCAATCGTCTGCCGATCAAAAACTGTGTGGTGGATACCGGATACCGGGAGCGGGCCTATCGTTTTTTGGAAAAAGAGATCGCCGCCGGGCGGCAGGCATATGTGATTTGCCCGATGGTAGAAGAGAGCGAGATGATTGATGCGGAAAACGTTCTGGATTATACCAGGCTTTTGCGAAAAAAAATGTCTCCTGAAATTACGGTAGAATACCTTCACGGAAAGATGAAACCAAAGGAAAAAAATTTCATCATGGAGCGGTTTGCTGCCGGAGAAATAAAGGTGTTGGTATCTACCACAGTGGTGGAGGTCGGCGTCAATGTGCCCAATGCCACAGTGATGATGATCGAGAATGCGGAGCGTTTTGGCCTGGCGCAGCTTCATCAGCTGCGGGGGCGTGTGGGACGGGGAAGCCATCAGTCCTACTGTATTATGGTAGATGCTTCAAAGGAAGAGGATACCCGCAGGCGCCTGGACATTCTTAATCGCTCGAATGACGGATTTTATATCGCTTCAGAAGATTTGAAGCTGCGGGGGCCAGGGGATCTTTTTGGCCTGCGACAAAGCGGGGAAATGGAGTTTAAACTGGCGGATATTTTCACGGATGCCAATCTTCTGAAAAATGTCTCAGAGGAGGTAAACCAGCTCCTGGAGGAAGACCCGGCGCTGGAGAGAGAAGAACATCGGGCGTTGGGCGAGCGGCTGGAAGAGTATCTGGGAAAAAGCTATGAAAAATTGAATTTGTGAGCAAAACAGGTTGTCTGTCATGCCGATATCGGACGAAGATAGATGAACCTGTTTTTATATTGTCAGTGAAAAAGCTTTTTTAATTCCTTCTTGTAAGTACAATCCTCAGCTGGAATATAGGCATGAACACCATAGAAAAAGTCCAGTGCAGCCATGCGGCAGGCTTCAATGTGACGTCGCATGGTTTTTTCTGCTTCCGGATAATTCTTTTGAATTAACTGATTTAAAATTTCAAGATGTTCCTGTTTTGCATCGTGAATTTGAATTTGATTTTGTTTGCTGGAAATAATAATACGGGTGTTTTCTTCAAAAACTCTTCTCATCATATCGATCAGATAGCGGTTGCCACAGTGTTCAATAATAAACAGATGCATCGCCGTGTCAAGCCGGAAGCTGTTTTGAATATCAGTAACCGGTTCGGAAAATTTTTGACAAAAGGTATGGAGTTCCTCTATAGGAAGATGAGGAGCAGCCATTCTAAGGGTGATCGGTTCAATTTCAATCCGAGTCTGAAAAATCTGCATAACATCACTGAGAAGGATATCTGTCACATAGATCCCCTTCTTGGGGATAATTTTTACAAATCCTTCCATTTCAAGACGGCTGATTGCTTCCCGTACAGGCGTGCGGCTTGTCTCCAGATCAATAGCAAGCTGGGCTTCATTAAGCAGCATACCGGGAGGATAGATGCAATTGACCAGGCGGTCTTTAAGAATGTTATAGGTGTGATTTTTTAGATTGCGATTCGAAATACCTGTGGTTTTCATATGGGATACCAGCCTTTATCATTGAATTTTTAAGAATTGTAGTATACAAAAAGTATATATCATGAAAAGAGAAAAATCAAGAAAAAAGAAAGCATGTTGGGAAATAATCATTTTTGGGAAGATATCGTTAAAAAAAGGAAAGATAATTATACAAAATGCACAAAAGATAAATCGTAATTATGTGAGAAGTATGAATTGTAATATTGATAAAATTATTGTATACTTCAATTACATTACAAAAACATATAATGTATGCAAGAGAAAAGGAGGCAACTATGAGAAAGGATTTTACTAAAATACTGACAATGACAACTTTGGCAGCAATCGTTTTTTCTTTGACTGCATGTTCAGGAAAAAAAGTGCCGGAAACTGCGGCAGCGTCAGAGAACGAGAAAAAGCAGGAAGGAGAAGCCAGTGCTGCGGCAGGAGAAAAGATTACCTTGCGACTGGCCCATTCGCAGTCTCCGGAGCATTTGATTCACGCAACAGCAGAAAATTTTGCCAGGCTCGTGTCGGAAAAATCCGAGGGAGCGATACAGATCGATATATTTCCGGGAGAGACGATGGGAACCAGTGCAGAGATGGCGGATGCCTGTTCGACGGGGGACGTTGATTTTTATATTGCTTCTACCGGGCAATATACTCAGAGATATAAACCATTTTCTATTATCGAGGCATTTTATATGTTTCGCGATCAGGATCATCTGTTTAAATTTTACGAAAGTGATTGTTTTGAACAATTGAAGGAAGGATTGGCAGAAAATTGTCATGTGCATATCCTTGCGCCGGTATATTATGGAGCACGTGAAATGACAACATCGAAAAAACCGCTGACCAGTCCGGAAGATTTTAAGGGTTTGAAAATGCGGGCAGCAAATGAGCCACTGCCGATTGCAGCAATTGAGGCGCTTGGCGGGACACCGACGCCGGTAGCTTATAATGAGACTTATCTGGCTTTGCAGCAGGGGGTGGCAGACGGACAAGAGAATCCTCCGATGTCCATTCTGGCAATGAAATTTTATGAAGTACAGGATTATTTGAATCTTACGGATCATCAATATCAGATGATGAATATTTTTATGAGTGATGCATGTAAGCAGAAGCTCAATGAGAAGCAGCTGGCAGTTTTGACAGAGGCAGCAGAGGAAGCAGCCAGTCAGCATAATGAACAGGCTATCGAGCAAGAAGATGCAGCAATCCAGGAATTGAGCACACATTTGGAAATTGTTGAAACAGATAAGGCGGCTTTTGCTGAGATGATGAAGCCAATGTATGAGAAATTTGCAGATGACTGGCTGGAAGGTATGTATGAAGACATCCAGTCGATTCAGTAAACGAAAAGCCGGAATGCAAAATCGGTTCACGGATAAAAGGAAAGAGGAATATCATGTTGCAAAAATTAGAGCAGATGCTTTTAAAAGCAGAAAAGAGGGTATTTTCCCTGATTATGTTTGTAATGCTTGCCATTCTTACCTGTCATGTGACAATGCGGTATCTCTTCAACAGACCGTTGATCTGGACGGACGAGGTGACGACCATGATGCAGGGAACGATAGCGTTTCTGGGAATCGGATATTGCTTTCACAAAGGCCAGCATACGGAATTGTCCTTGCTGTACGATCGTATGCCGCGACAGGTTCAGTGGATTTTTGATGTGATTACCAATTCGGTAATGTTGTTTTGCCTGTATCATTTGACCCGAATCGGATTTCAATATACGGCAAACCAAAATATTGCCTTCGGCACGGTTTCATGGATGAAAAAGAGTTACTTTTACATTTTTATTCCCATAGGATTTTTGATTGCCATGGCATATGTGCTGGTCCGATTGATACGTGTTTTTTCGGATATTATCACAAGCAGGAAAGGGGGAAAATAGACGATGGCATTGCTGTTCATTTTATTTTTCGGATTTTTGCTTATGAAAATGCCGGTGGCATTCTGCATGATATGCAGCGCGATGATCTATTCTCTGGTGAATGGAGAGAGTATCAATATGCTTCTTTCCCGGGCAGTAGCCGGCTCCAGCTCCTTTACCTTGTTAGCATTAGGATTCTTTATCTTAGCAGGAAATATTATGAATCGCGGAGGTGTCACGGATCGGATTTTCGGGTTTTGTGAAAAGCTGGTGGGATGGATTCCAGGAGGCCTGGGGCATGCCAATGTAGTGGCCTCGGTTATTTTTGCCGGAATGTCCGGTTCGGCTGTGGCGGATGCCGGCGGGCTAGGAGCTATTGAAATTAAAGCTATGAAGGATGCCGGATATGATGAAGAATTTGCAGTTGCCGTCACTGGTGCTTCCTCCTGCATCGGACCAATCATTCCGCCCAGCATTTCTGCAGTTGTATTTGCAGTTGCCAGTGGTGTCTCCATTGGAAAAATGTTTATTGGAGGAATTCTTCCTGGACTGGTGATGGCCCTGACACTGATGATATATGTCTATATTGTCAGTAAGAAACGGAATTATCCGAGGACACCATTTCCCAAGATAGGAGAATTGGGACGCTCTTTTATCCAGTCTTTTCCCGCTTTGCTGACACCGGTGATCATATTGGGAGGCATTACTCTTGGATTTTGCACGCCGACAGAGGCTTCCGTGGTAGCAGTGGTCTATGCAGTCATTTTAGGATTTTTTACCAGGGATTTAAGGCTGAAGGATATTCCGGAAATTTTAGATGATTCCGTGGTATTAACCATGGGGGTTTTGTTTATCGTGAGCTGCGCGAATTCTTTTGGCTATATCATCACTACCGCACAAATGCCGCAAAAATTGGCGGAACTGTTTTTAAGCGTGATTACGAACAAATATATGGCATTGATTTTGATTAATGTATTTCTTCTGATTGTGGGAATGCTGATGGAATCGTTGTCAGCGCTGGTGATTCTGGTGCCGATCCTGATGCCGGTGATTACGGCAGTGGGAATCGATCCGCTTCATTTCGGGGTTATCATGATTCTGAATATCACAATTGGTATGCTGACTCCGCCGGTAGGAATGGTGCTCTTTACCTTGACCGGGGTCAGCAGCAAGAGTTTTGAGGAGATCACAAGGGCAATGATTCCATTTCTGGCTATGAATCTGATTGCACTTTTGATTGTAACGTTTTGTCCGGCTCTGGTAACATTTTTGCCGAATGTGTTAATGTAAAAGGATAATAGAAAGTCTAACTATTAAAAGTCAAGACCTAAAATGAAAATTTATGAATGAATTGCAGG
>CAJUPI010000007.1 GCA_910588125.1 uncultured Lachnospiraceae bacterium | reverse complement strand
ACTAACCATGAGAAAATCTCGTGATTAAGAAGTCATTTAGAGCATATATCACCCGAAACAAAACCAAACATATAGAATATAGTTGACAAACAATATTGTATGATATATAATATAGAAAAATAAATAATATTATAAAAGTAACTGTATGGAAGCGGGATTCTAAAACAGGAGAGAGGTCATGGTATTTAATACAGGAGCGGCGCTTTTGGATGCGATCGTTTTGGCGGTGGTATCCCGGGAGCAGCAGGGTACTTATGGTTATAAGATCACCCAGGATGTTCGGGGAGCTATTGATATCTCAGAATCCACTTTGTATCCGGTGCTGCGGAGGCTTTTGAAGGAAGAATGTCTGGCAAGCTATGATATGGCTATTGATGGCAGGAACCGGAGATACTATCGGATTACAGAGAGAGGGAGGCTACAGCTAAATCTGTATCGTGGAGAGTGGAGCAGTTATTCCCAGAAGATTTCCAGAATACTTGAGGAGGCAGACTGATGAACAGAGGGGAATTTATAAGAGAGTTGGAATATCTTCTCCAGGATATTCCGGAGGAGGAAAAATCGGATGCTATTGCCTACTATCAGGATTATCTGGAGGAAGCGGGGGATGAGCATGAGGAGGATGCGCTCCGTGAGTTTGGCAGCCCGGAGAGGGTAGCGGCGATTATCCGGGCCGATCTCAGAGGAAATCTCGAGGAGGGCGGAGAATTTACGGAAAGCGGTTATCAGGATGAACGATTCCGGGATCCCCGTTATCAGGTAGCGGAATGCCATAAACCGTCAGGAGAGGCTGAGAGTGGGAATGATTGGCAGGAGGCAGGGCCAGGAATGTCAGGGAGAGGAGGGGTGCAGGGTTCTCGGTTTGGAAGAGGGATTTTGTCCAAGGGGAGTCCTGGCAGCCGGATACTTAAGGTGATTTTGGTGATTGCACTGATTTGTGCCGCTTCGCCGGTATTTCTTGGCGTGGGAGGCGGACTGCTGGGAATAGCAACGGGCTTATTGATATTGCTGATCGCTGCAGTCGTATTGGCAGCGGTATTGACAGCCGCCGCCTGGGTTGGTGCCGTGGCGTTGATCGTTTTGGGGATAGGGATGATGTTTGCCTATCCCTGGAGCGGAGTGCTGGTGCTTGGTTGCGGAATCTTTGTTATGGGCCTGGCATTTTTGGGGATCGCCGTTTCGATCCTGATATATGGAAAGCTGATTCCGTGTTGTATCTGTGGCGTGGTTAATTGGCTGAACCGGCTGTTATATCGGAAAAGGGGGGACAGGACATGAAGAGAGGAGTTAAATGGATGCTGATTCTTTCAGCGGTTTTTTGCCTGCTGGGGATTGGTGTGATAGCAGCCGGAGCTACGATGGGAGGCGGATACTATCTGACACAGGCACTTAGGGCAGCGGATCGGTGGGATGGGGTGATTTCTGAAAAACCAGGGAGCATGGAGCTTTCTTTAGAAGAAGTGTATCCATATGAGAATATCCGGAAGCTGAAAGCTGATATTAACGGGGCAGTATTTTTTCAAGAATCGGAGGAGTTAACAGAAGGCCAGATTACGATAGCCAAGGCTGGCAAAGGAGAAGACTATGAGTATTTTCAGGAGGAAGATACATTGAAAATAGATTGGCCCAAGCGCTCCCGGAGAAACCGGGATACTGTGGAAAGCAGTATCACGATTCTGGTCCCGGCAGGATATCCTTTGGATGAAATCGATATTGAGGTGACGGCAGGGACATTTGAGGCAAAAGCTATGGAGGCGAAAGAAATTTCCCTGCAGGTAAAGGCAGGGGCGGTAGAGATAGAACAGGTCAAAGCCGATAAGCTGGGGCTGGAGACAGATGCCGGTTGGATCCGTTGCCGGGCGGACGTGGCAAGGGAGGTATCGGCGGACAGCGATTTGGGGGAGATTGTTTTGGAGCTGAAGGGAGAGAAAGAGGATTTTGATTATGAGCTGGAGTGCTCGGCGGGGAATATTGTTTTAGAGGGCGGCGAGTTGGAGGAATACCAGGGCTTGCATTATGAAAGAACCTTGGAGCATGGGGCGGCAAAGAAGGCAGAGCTAGAATGTTCGGCGGGAAATATTATTGTGAGCTTTTGGAAATAGCTAAGAACAGAATAAAATGGGCAGAAGAGGAAAGGAGAAAGTTGTGGACAGAAACCGTAGATTATATCGTTCTAATAAGGATAAAATGATTTGTGGGGTATGTGGAGGATTGGGAGATTATTTGAATGTGGATCCGACATTGATTCGGCTTTTATGGGTACTTTTGACATGCTGGGCAGGGATGAGCATTGTGGCTTACCTGGTGGCGGCGATCATTATTCCCATGGAACCGGAGCTGTGAAATTGCCGTCCGCAATGAGGGACAGAGGAAGAAGGCTTGCGTATAAGGAGCAAGATTACCGGGCATACTCTTAGAGAAAGTAAGGAAAGGAGTATGCCTTTATTATGCCTAAAAATAAAAAAACCAAAAAGCCTTTTGATATAAACAACATGACTCCGGAGGAGCAGCTGAAATTTGAAATTGCCGAGGAGCTGGGCCTGGGCTCAAAAGTCCTGGAAAATGGCTGGCGGAGCCTGACCTCCAAGGAAAGCGGCAGAATCGGCGGACTGATAACGAAGCGAAAAAGAGAGCTGCAAAAAGAAGCGGCAGGACAGAATACAGACCATGTATGAAGGGATGGAAGCTTTCTGATCTGTCAGAAATATTATAAATATTTCTGTTTATTAACCTTAGTTATGGATTTTTTCGTGAGTTTGCGGTACTCTGATAATAACAATCCTACAGGAGGTATCGGCTATGAGCATGGGAAAACCCACTAAGATTTATGCAAAGGATAATCCGGAGGTGGCGCTGAAGGTTACAAAGGGTCATTTTTCTTCGGATCGTTTCCATATTAATTATTACATTGATATGACTTCATTAAAGATGCGCCGGAAAGAGGCTCAGGAAGTGGCCAAGGCTATGGTATCCCGTTATGTGAGCCGGGTGAATCTGACCGGGAATATTTCTTTGGCAGGAGTGGATATGCAGCAACTGATGGCTTCGCTGGCGACCAAGGCTCCGATCGATACGATCATCTGCATGGATGGATGTGAGGTGATAGGGGCTTATGTGGCGGAGGAACTTTCCAACATTGGAGTTACCACGTTAAACAGCCATCACACGAGTTATATTATCACGCCGGAATTCGATTCTACTGGCCAGATGGTAGTGCGGGATAATATCCGCCAGATGTTGAAGGATAAGCATGTATTGGTAGTACTGGCGACAGCTATGTCCGGAAGGACCATTGCCAAGAGCATTCGCTGTATCAATTCTTACGGCGGTATTATTGAAGGGATTTCCGTGATCTTCTCTGCTGTGGATGAAATCGATGGTTATCCGGTGAATTCCGTGTTTGGCGTGTCTGATTTGCCTGACTTTAAGCTTTCAGATCCGAAAGAATGTCCAGATTGCCAAAATGGTGTCAAACTGGATGCCATTGTCAACAGCTATGGCTATAGTGTGTTGGATTAAAATGATTTTTGATTGATAAATATAACAAAGAGGGTGTTGCAAAATAAGTCACCCGTCATTTTTCTATCCTGTGTTTGGACGGTTCACGTACACAGTCTGCTCTTAACGGACAAAGTCCGTCAATATCAGACAGAATGTTCGTGAACAGCCGGACACTGGATAAGAAAAATGACGGGTAACTTATTTGGCAACACCCTCTTTGTTTTTGCCATAATATATAGTAATAGTGACAACACTTTTAAAAGGAGAAAGGAAATAACCGGAAATAGTAGTATTATGAGAGGAAAATGTAAAAGAATTTTTATAAATATAAAATAAAAATAAATTAATACATCCGAGTCGGTTGACAAAAACGTACCGGGGGGGGGTATAATGGTTTTGAAAAAAATGATTTTTGTAGAAAAATGTTGAAAATGTTACAAGATATCATAAGTGATTATCAGAAATGGACATTAAAAATGAGAAACGGAAATGAAAACATTGAAAAAATGGAAATGTCATACAGAGTGGAATGCAAGAAGAAATATGATGATAGATGTGCATGCCCACATTCTTCCAGGAGTAGACGACGGTGCCAGAGATCTCGAGGAGACCAGTTGTCTGCTCCGTTTTATTATATCGCAGGGATTTGGAGCAGTGATTGCCACACCTCATGATTTCCGGAGAGGACAGGGACCGGATTATGAGCGGCTGGCAGGGCTGGCAAGGCAGGCCGAACAGGAGATCAGAAAAGATTATCCGGATTTCCGGATTTATTTAGGACAGGAGACCCGCTATCATGAGGAATTGGCAGAGCGGTTGAGAGCGGGAAAAGCATTTACGCTGGCAGGCAGCCGTTATGTGCTGATAGAGTTTGAGCCGGAAGATTCTTATGAACGACTGTTTCGGGGAATCCGAACATTATCTTTTGCCGGTTTTTTCCCGGTACTGGCCCATATGGAGCGGTATCGATGCCTGCATGAAGAAGAGCACATACGGGAGCTGGCCGGTACGGGATGTGTATTTCAGATGAATTACGAAAGCCTGCAGGGAGCCTGGTGGGAGCCGGAGATACGTTGGTGCCGTAAGCAGGTGCAGCAGAAGCGCATTCATTTGCTGGGGACCGATATGCACCGGAGGGATTACCGGCCGCCGGATATAGCCGGGGCAATGAAGTGGCTGGAGAAAAATGTTGAGAAGAAGCTTCTGATGGCGATGGCCAGAGAGAATGCCCTGCACATAATAAGAAACGAAGGAATGGATTAGGAACGATATGGAACGAAACAGCTTGGTAAAGGATAACGATGAGATTGAAATTGATTTAAGAGAACTTTTGACGGCGCTCAAGCGGCGGTTGTGGCTGATTGTCCTGGCGCTGTTGCTCGGAGGAGGCGCAGCAGGCGCATACAGCAAATTGGTATTGACGCCTCAGTATACTTCGACAGCTATGCTTTATGTGCTTTCCAAGGAGACAACATTGACTTCGCTGGCTGATTTGCAGATTGGCAGCCAGCTTACTACAGATTACCGGATCATTATGACCAGCCGCCCGGTGCTGCAAAATGTGATCGATTCCCTGGGACTGGAGATGAGCTATCGTATGCTCAGAAGCAAATTGAGCATTGACAATCCTACGGAGAGCCGGATTCTTACAGTCACGGTGAAGGATCCGGATCCGCGTCTGGCAAAGATGATTGTGGATGAAGTGGCTTATACGGCTTCCGATTATATTGGAGATATCATGGAAATGGTTCCTCCGAAGATGATTGAAGAAGGAGAGATTGTGCCGGTCCCGGTAAGCCCCAATAACAGGAAGAATACCCTTTTAGGAGCAATCGCCGGCGCAGCACTGGTCTGCGGACTTACCTTCCTGGAAGTGATTTTGAATGATACCATCCGGACTGATGAGGATGTGGCAAAATATCTGGGACTCACTGTCCTGGCATCGGTACCGGAGAGAGAGGGAGAGGATAAGGATCCCGGAAAGTATAAAAAAGAAAAAAAGCGGAGCAGAAGAAAAAAGGGCTGATGTACCGGGAGGAATATACAGGATGGAAAAAAGAATGAGTACAAAGATCGTGAAATTAAGGCGTGAAATGCCGGATGATTATAATTATAACGAAGCGATCAAGACATTACGTACGAATATTCAGTTTTGCGGAAGCAATATCCGGACGATTCTGCTTACCAGCTCTCTTCCGGATGAGGGAAAGAGCGATATTTCCTTTGCGCTGGCGGAATCTCTGGCACAGATAGGGAAAAAGACAATACTGATCGATGCCGATATCCGCAAATCAGTACTGGTGGCCCGTTATCAGCTGGAGACAGAGGTGGCAGGGCTGTCCCAGTATCTGAGCGGGCAGAAGGCGCTGGAGGATGTGATTTACGAGACCAATGAGGAAAATCTGAGCGTGATTTTTGCAGGACCGTACTCCCCGAATCCGGCTGAGCTTTTGGAGGAAGAGCTATGCGGGCGGATGTTTGAAGCGTTGAAGAGTTACTATGACTATATTATTGTAGACACGCCGCCGATGGCAAATCTGATTGACGGGGCGATTGTGGCTTCCCATTGTGATGGGGCAGTGATTGTGATTGAGAGCGGGGCCATCAGCTACCGCCTGGAACAGCGGGTGAAAGGCCAGCTGGAAAAATCCGGCTGCCGTATTTTGGGTGTGGTGCTCAATAAGGTCAATATCCATTCCAGGAATTATTACGGTAAGTATGGGCGTTATGGCAGATACAAAAGATATGACGGGTATCATGAATATGGTGGTGAAAAGGAAAAAACATGAATCGCGGCAGGAGAAACAGGCGGAAATGGTATCTGGCAGTCATTGCGGCAGGAGTCCTTTTTCTGGCGGTGATGGTTCCGCTGACGACAGTTTTGTATCGTCAGAAAAAAGAGACGGAAGCCCGGATTGCCGCAAGAGAATACATACAGTCGGAAAAAAACGGACATTCCCGCAGCGGGGTGATGGAGTACCAGGGAAAGACATATCGTCGCAGCAGCTATGTAAAAGCTATTTTGTGCATGGGTGTGGATCGTCAGGGGCCAATGACCGACAGCACCACGGCCACTCAGGGAGGTCAGGCCGATGGCGTATTTGTGCTTGCACAGGATACTACCCGCAATACTTTGAAGATTTTGATGATTCCCCGTGATACCATGACGGAAATCACGCTGACCGATTTGAGCGGCAATGTGCTGGGAACCGATATCCAGCATCTGACGCTTGCCTATGCCTATGGGGATGGACGGGAGGAGAGCTGCGAGCGGATGGCAGAGGCAGTGAGCCGATTGCTCGGCGGTCTTGAAATGGATCATTATCTGGCGGCGGATACGGATGTCATTGCCATGCTGAATGACGCCGTAGGAGGCGTGACTGTTACGATTCCCATCAGTGGGATGGAAGAGCGGGATCCGGCCTTTGTGAAAGGAGAGACGGTTACCCTTCATGGAGATCAGGCGGAGGCATTTGTCCGTTACCGTGATATTAGCCAGAGCCATTCGGCCATTACACGTATGGCACAGCAACAACAGTATATTACACAATATTTTGCAGCGTTAAAGAAAAAGTCAGCAAAAGACAGTCAGATAGTGGTGGAAATTTTTGATATGATAGCCGATCACATGGTTACGGATATGGGGAAAGAAGAATATTTGAAGATCGCTATGGATGCCCTGAATACAGGAGATCTGGGAGCAGATAATTTTTATACCATACCAGGAGAGACGGTGACGACGGAGGTTTATGATGAGTTTTATGCAGATACAGAGGCATTGATGCCGATGATTTTGGATTTGTTTTACAGAGAAGTGCCATGACAGGCAATAACCAGCTTGAAACCGGGCTGTTTATTGGATAGATTGAATCCTATAAGGGAAAGAAGGTGAAAAAGATGAGAAAGAAAAGTCTGATGGCACTGACGTTGATCGGTGTATTATCAGTCGGACAGCTGACCGCCTATGCGGTGCCAAGCCCTGACACAGGGGTTGAAATCGTAGATCCGGTTACGCCGTCGCGTCCGAGTGGAGGCGGCGGTGGAGGCGGTGGCGGTGGTCGGGGAGGCGTAACCAGCAGCGGTACCATTACGGCAGGAGGCCCGGGAACGACAACGATTGCGGATACGACAACTCCGTTGGCCTCTGCAGCAGCACTGAATGCACTAAACGGTGCCGGTGTGATAGGAAATGTGCTTACTCTGGTGACAGGTATCAACACATCGACAGGTATTCCGGTTACGGCCAACGAAAAGCAGGAAGCTGTCGTAGGTGATATGGCGCTCAGCTTTGCTACTGGCGAGGCAGAGACTGCCGGCCTTCCGGCGGATGTGGTTGCCGCTATCAACGGCATCAATGCCGGGCAGCCTTTGAGCCAGGCAGTAAATTCACAGGCTTTGGAGGGGTACAGTGCCTTGAGCAGTACACGGGCGCTGATTGCCAGAGATGCCGTTACCGGCAAAGAAAAGGTAGCTACGACAGAGGTAACTCTGTATGTACCTAACCTGGTACAGGGCTTGAACAATGTATCGGTGCTGTTTTATGACAATACCACAAACCATTGGGTGGTCCTTCCGACAGTTCATGTGGATTGGGAAAAGAAGATGGTATCCGTGAACGTAATCGGTTCCGGTACATTGTCCGTGATTTACAAGCAGCAGTAAAAAGCGGCGGATGCTCTTTCGGAGCGGCTGTTGCAGGGCAGAGGGAGATACGCCTGTATAAGGCGCCTCCCATCTGTATGAGAATGGGGTTGGAAGGATTTGGAGGAGAGGGAAGTATGTATCGCAAGTCGAGCAAAGGATGGACAAAACATCTGGATTTTATTTTACTTGACATGATTTGTCTGCAGCTGGCATATTTTGCGGCTTACACGATCCGGCATGGAAACTGGTTTCCGTTGGACAACCGGCTGTATCGGGACATGATTTTTGTGTTCTGCTTTGCGCAGGTGTTTGTGACATTTGTCAATGACAGCTTTAAAAATGTTCTCAAGAGAGGATATTATAAGGAATTGACGGCTTCTGTAAGGCACGTGGGGATGATTGTTTTGCTGGCTGTTCTGTATCTGTTCTCGACGCGTGAGAGTATGGAATATTCCCGGATTGTAGTGGGAATAACCGGTATTCTTTATGTCGTGATAACCTGGGCAGTGAGAACCTTGTGGAAAAAGATATTGGCCAGACGGGGAATGGACGGCAGGACAGAAAGAACGCTGGTGCTTCTGACAACGGCGGGAATGGCGCCGGAGCTGATTCGGAATTTCCAGGAAAATAATTACGGAGGCCTTAGGCTGGTTGGCATTGCGCTGATGGAAGGAGCAGGAAAGGGCAAATCCATAGCTTCGGGGATGAAGATTGAAGGGATTCCGGTAGTGGCGGACGGAGTCACGATGGCTGACTATGTATGCCAGGACTGGGTGGACGAGGTGCTGATTTCCCTGCCCAGGGAAGTAGAGCTTCCGGACAGCTTATATGAAGAATTGATTGCCATGGGAGTTACCGTGCATCTGCGCCTTTTGCGGGCCATGAAATCCGAGGGCCAGAAGCAAAGTGTGGAAAAGCTGGGTAACTATACGGTGCTGAGCAGCAGCATCAACATGGCTCCGGCCAAACAGTTTCTGTATAAGCGGCTGTTGGACATATTGGGAGGAGCCGTTGGCTGTATGATTACGGCAGTATTATATCTTTTCATTGCCCCGGCCATTTATATCCAGTCCCCGGGACCGATTTTTTTCTCCCAGGAACGGGTGGGGATGAATGGCAGAAAGTTCCGGATCTATAAATTCCGCAGCATGTACATGGATGCGGAGGAGCGCAAGCAGGAGCTGATGAAGCAGAATAAGGTCAAGGACGGCATGATGTTCAAGATGGACAAAGATCCCCGGATCATCGGCGGGGAGCATGGTATCGGAGGAATCATCCGCCGGTTTTCTTTGGATGAGTTTCCACAGTTCTGGAATGTATTAAAAGGAGATATGAGCCTTGTGGGTACCCGGCCCCCGACTGTGGAGGAGTGGAGAAAATATGATCTGCATCACAGGGTTCGTCTAGCTACCAAACCGGGGATTACCGGGATGTGGCAGGTGAGCGGCAGAAGCAGCATTACGGATTTTGAAGAAGTGGTGCGGCTGGATAAGAAGTACATCATGGAATGGAGCATGGGATTGGATTTGCGGATTTTGTGCAGAACCGTGGGAGTCGTGCTCCGGAGCGATGGGGCGATGTAGGGCAGATGTAAGGCGGTGCGCCGTATAGTACGAGCTGTGAAAGCAAAGGAAAGAAAGCTTCTATGGCCGGCAAATGCGGCGCAGGAAATTTGCCGGCAGGCAGAGAAATGGTCAAATTTTGCTGTGAGCTTTTGTGATGAAAAGGGCCGGGAAAGTTGACGGGAGAATTTGACTTATATATCATCCGTTTTGCCCTTTGACAGATAAATATTATGCTGGCCGGGGAGTATGTCATATCATGTTCAGGATAAAAATAGCTGGTCTTGTGATAGGAATCGAGAATCAATATGAATATGTCAGCCGGTTGTGCGAAGGCTACAAGATAGATGAGGAAGGAGCGGCTTTTTGTGTAGCAGCTACAGAACAGGAGGTTCTTAAAGAACAGGGCCAAAGCACAGAAAAATTTCCGCTTTCTTATTGCGAGGCGGCGTGCCTGTACAGGAAGATATGTCTGAAGTTGGTTGATTATCATGGCTTTTTGCTGCATGCTGCAGCCTTAGAGCTGGACGGAGAGGCATATGTCTTTGCTGCCAAAAGCGGTGTGGGCAAGACGACTCACATGAAGCTGTGGATAGAAGCGTTTGGCAATCGGGTACAAATTATCAATGGCGACAAGCCAGTTCTTCGGTTTATGGAGGGAAAGCTGTATGCCTGTGGAACTCCCTGGTGCGGAAAGGAAGGGCTGGGAAATCCCATTATGGCCCCGGTGAAGGGGATTTGTTTTCTGGAACAAAGCCGGGATAACCATATCCGGCAGCTGGGGGCGGCAGAGGTTGTCGGGCGGATTTTCCATCAGATGCTGATACCGGAGGAAGAGGAAGCCATAAATCGTTTTTTTGATTTGGTGGATCAGATGATTGCCAGCGTGGATTGTTACCTGCTTCAATGTAATAGGGAGAGGGCAGCGGCGCTGCTGGCCTGTGAGAGGATGAGCGGTGGAAAAGGGAAGGAAGAATAGCAAAGACAGTAAGAGCCAAGGAGGAGAGCGGGAATGATTCGGGCAAAAAAGGGATTTATACTCCGGCGGTTGGGACAGGAATATATGGTGGTACCGGTGGGAAAGGCCAGCAGGGAATTCAACGGAATGATTCGTATGAATGAGACAGGAGCTTTTTACTGGCAAGAGCTGGAAAAAGGGGCTACAAAAGATGGGCTGGTAAAGAAGATGTTGGAGAAATTTGCGGATTTGGAGGAAGCGACGGCCCGAAGAGATCTGGAAGAGTTCCTTGATACAATTGAGATCGCTCTGGAGACAGACGATGGGGCATAACGTGATTTACAGCACCATAGAAGAAGAGCTGGCGCGGAAGGGCCGAGGCTTTTTTCAGACCGTCGGCGACAGCATGGAACCAATGCTTCACAACCGCAGGAGCACGGTGGTGGTTGAAAAATTTACAGGAATGCTCAAAAGGAATGATGTCGCACTTTATCGCCGTCCTTCTGGAAAATATGTATTGCATCGGGTGGTAAAGGTGCTGCATGACAGATATGTGATCTGTGGGGATAACCGGACATACCGGGAGTTTGTTCCCCGAGAATGGGTCATTGGCGTGATGACAGGCTTTTACCCGGATGAGGGAGAGGCCTTTGTCTCCTGCGAGGACGAAGAATATCAAAGATATCTGCGTACCCTGGGTATGAGATATGGGATACGGCGGTTACAGGCGCTGTTAAAAAGGATTGGTGGAAAATCGGTGTGATGGATACGGTAGTAGGTATGCTTTCTGAAAAGACAGGCGTATTTATTATAATTTTTTGAAGGAAGGAGGTACTTATCATGAAATATGAAAAAGCGGAAGCAGAGGTTATTCTCTTTGATAACAGCGATGTGGTGACAACGAGTACAGAAGTACTGGGAAAAGACGAATGGAATTGGGGCGAAATTGATGATGAATTCGGCTGTGACGGAAGCACGGGACATGTGGTTAAGGATTTTTAGCAATGTGAATTGTGAAAAACCGGATGTCTATCGCCTGGTTTTGTCTGAATGATCATCGAAGAAGGAGGACCATCCTGTTTGAAAAGCAGGGTAGTCCTCAAACTCTACGAGGTATCGGGAAACGCTCATATAACGGCGTTGCCGGATTGAGGTGAAAGGCTATGTATTACAGACTTAAATTATCTTATTCTCTGCGTGGATGGAGCCGGACACCCTGGGTATTGGTGAAGCGCACGGAAAATCGCATACGGTATTTAAAACAAGAGGAATTCCAGACGCTTCTTTTGTGTGATGGCTCCACGGATTTAGAGAAAGAATATATGTCGGATGAAATGAAGCAGGTGTTACACCGATATGAAGCGGAAAATGTAGTAGAGCCTTGCCTGCAGGAGAAAGAACTGGCGGCAGATCAATATTACCGGTACTATGATAACCCGTTTGTCCAGTCTGTTCTGTGGTCGGTTACCGGATATTGCAATTTCCGCTGCCGCCATTGCTATATGGATGCGCCGGAAGGAAAACTGGGAGAGCTGTCCCATCAGCAGGCAATGGATTTGATCCGGCAAATGGCAGGATGCGGCGTGCTTTGTGTAGATATCACTGGCGGAGAGCCTCTGGTACGCAAGGATTTCTGGCAGTTGATTGATGCGATACAATCATATCAAATGACGGTCGGCCAGATATACACCAATGGTTATTTGCTGACAGAAGATGTGTTAGGGGAATTTGAAAAAAGAAACCTGAGGCCGGAATTTGTCATCAGCTTCGACGGTGTGGGCTGGCATGACTGGATGCGGGGAGTCAGGGGTGCGGAGGAAGCTGCGATCGGCGCATTAAGGATTTGTGAGAGCTGGAAATTTCCTACCAGTGTAGAGCTGTGTATCCATAAAGGGAGCCTGGATGCCTTGCCCAAAACGGTGGAGCTGCTGGCCGGTATGGGAGTATCCCGTCTGCGTGTCGGGACGATAGCCCGGACAGAGCTCTGGAAAAAGAACAGTGAAGGCAACGCCATGGATTTTCAGACCTATATCCAGGCGATGATTGACTACATTCCCCGGTTTTTTCAAGCAGGGATGCCGATGGAGGTAACCTTGGCAGGAGTGATCCGGCTGCATAAGAAGTCCAGGGAATTTTCAGTGATTCCCATGAGATACCAGGGAACAAAGGAATGTGAAAACCGTTTTCTCTGCAAGGCAGCCCGCTATACTTGTTACATCACGCCGGAGGGACGTTTGCTCCCCTGTATGCCCATGACAGCCTGTAAAGAACAGGGCCTGTTTCCCCTGATACCGGATATTGGCCTGCAAAACGGACTGAAGGACAGTTTTTATAGCAAAATTGTAAACAGCCGTGTGAAGGATCTGCTGGCGGTGAATGAAATGTGCGCTTCCTGTGAATACAAGTATGATTGCGGAGGAGGATGCCGTGCTTCGGCGTTGGAACAAACCGGAGATCTGATGGGGAGTGTAAAGGATCAATGCATGCTCTGGAAGGCAGGCTATGTGGTGAAAATCCAGAAAGCGGCGGAAATGTCAGGTTCTTGTTATGGATAACAGACAACAGATGAATACGCTCGCATGGCTCAGCCGGGCAGCCGGGAAGAAAAAGAGATATATTGTTTGTCTGGTTTTCCTTCAGGTATTTCTGGGCGTCAGCAGCATTTTTTTTGCACTGCTTTTTCGAAATTTGATTGACCGGGCAGTGGCGGGAGACAGGGATGGCTTTTATCAGGCGGTAGCCAAAATAGCGGTTTTGATGTCATGCCAGATGGGAATAAGAGCATTGGGATATTCCCTTCAGGAGTGGGCGCATTCCACCTTGGAAAACCTGTTTAAGGACAGGCTTTTTTCCTGCCTGCTGCACAAAACATATGCCTCGGTGACGGCAGTCCATTCCGGGGAATGGATGAACCGGCTGACTTCGGACACAGTAGTGGTAAGCAATGGGCTTTTGGGAATCCTTCCCGGGCTGGCGAATATGGGGATCCGGATGATTGGTGCTTTGCTTGTCATATCTTTTCTGGAACCAGTATTTGCGGCAATTCTCCTTCCCGGCGGTGCAGGGATCCTTTTGCTCACTTATGGATTCCGGAAGGTTTTAAAGCAGCTGCACAAACAGATCCAGGAGGCAGACGGGGCAGTCAGGGTGTTTTTGCAGGAGCGTCTGGAAAACCTGATGGTAGTCCGCACGTTTGGCATGGAAGAGAGGATGGAAGAAGCAGCCAGAGAGAAAATGAACCGGCATAAGGCAGCTCGTATGCGGCGGAATCTTTTGTCTGATTTATGTAATACCGGCTTTGGGGCAGCAGTCAACGGGGTGTATCTGTTTGGGGCTGCTTATTGCGGCTATGGCATTTTGAAAGGGACATTATCTTATGGAACCATGACGGCGATCCTGCAGCTGATGGGTCAAATCCAGTCTCCATTTGCCAATCTTACGTCATTTTTGCCCAGGTATTTTGCCATGACAGCAAGTGCAGAGCGTCTGATGGAAGCAGAATATTATGCCAGTGATTGTGAGGAAGAGCCGATGGCAGAAGAAGAGCTGAGCGATTTCTATCAAAAGCAATGGGAAAGCCTGGGCTTGCGGGAAGCGAGGTTTTCATATCCGGTTCGGAATCCGAACGAAAATGCCGGAAAAGACGCTTCTTGGAGTGTAAAAATCAAAAAAGAAGGTTATCCTGGCGTCTTGGTGCTGTCCGGCCTGGATCTGGAGATCCGGAAAGGGGAATATATAGCCTTTACTGGCCGTTCCGGGTGTGGAAAAAGTACGGTGCTAAAAGTTTTGATGGGCTTGTACTCTCTGGATTCCGGAGAGCTGTATATAAAGGGACGAAGCGGAGGGCAGGTGGCAAAACAGCCGCTGACGGCGCGATGGCGTGGGTTATTCGCCTATGTACCACAGGGAAACCAGCTGATGAGCGGCACGATTCGGGAGATCGTGGCATTTGGCGACAAGGAGAAGATGGGGCGGGAACAGGAGGAGTCCATGCTCCGGGCCTTGCAGATTGCCTGTGCAGACGAATTTATGGAGTCTCTGGAAAACGGCCTGGATACGGTATTAGGAGAGCGGGGAGGCGGCCTGTCTGAAGGGCAGATGCAGCGCCTGGCTATCGCCAGGGCAATATATGCTAACCGTCCGGTTTTGCTGTTGGATGAGGCTACCAGCGCGCTGGATGAGGAGACGGAGTGCCGGCTGCTGACAAATTTGAAGGCGATGACAGATAAAACGGTCTTGATTGTAACTCATCGGCCGGCAGTATTGGGTTTTTGTGATAAACAGATCGTTATGGATACAGAGAATGTAGGCGCAGAAAATGAAAAGCAAGTACGGTGAAAAAATGCCATCAGAAAAGAGAGAGCCAGTATTGGATGTTTTAAAAGCAGCGCTGGGAGAATTCCCCTTTCCGGCAGTGCCTAAGGAGGAATGGGCATATATAGAGAGGGAGCTGCGCAGCCAGACAACGGCAGCCTTGCCGGCAGATGTGATTGGAAACCATCCGGCTGTAGATCCGAGAATGAAAGATCGATGGAAGGGGATTGCCTATAGCCATGTAGCACGGTGGTCGCAGATTTTATATGTCCAGGATAAACTGGTACAATTGATGGAGCACCATCAGATACCGATGGTGATTCTAAAGGGAACCGCGGCTGCCATGTATTATCCGGTACCGGAATATCGTTCTATGGGAGATGTGGATCTGTTGGTACGGGAAAAAGATTATCAGAAAGCCTTCCGATTAATGAGGGAAAATGATTATATTCTGATGGAACCAGAGGACAGAGGAGAATATCACTACTCTTTAGAAAAAAACGGTGTGATTTTTGAACTTCACCGAAGGCTGGCAAATCTGCCGGATAACAGGGCAGGGAGATTTTTGATGGAGTCCGTTTATGACGGGCTGGAGCAAAGAGAATGGCGTCAGATAGACGGATATCAGATCCCGGTATTGCCGTGGCTGCAAAACGGATTGGTTTTGCTTTCCCATATCCGGCAGCATCTGGATCAGGGACTGGGCTTAAGACAGATAATTGACTGGAGGATGTATGTGGAAAAGGAGCTGGATGACACACGGTATCCAGCCTTTCAGCAAGCAGCCGGAAAAGCCGGATTGGAGCCTTTAGCTGTTCATACAACAAGAATGTGTCAGATATATCTGGGATTAAAGGAAGATATCAAATGGTGCTCCGGTGCAAAGGATGAATTATGCCAGGAGCTGATGGATTACATATTTCAACAGGGAAATTTCGGACGGAAAATTTCCTGGGAGGGGAAGGGAGCGAAAGCTCTCAGCCGAAGCGGGAGAGAACAATTAAGATGGATGCAGAGACAGGGCAGACGTCATTGGCGCGCTGTCCAGAGATACCCGTTTTTGGGGCATTTGGCAGTGATTTATGAGCTGTTTCGATATATTGCTTATGTGATGAAAAAAGACAAGCCCATCCGGTCTCTGGTTCAGGATATGAAAGCCGGACAGAGACGTAAAAGGATGTTTAAAAGATTACATATTTAAGGACAAGCAGGCAGGTAAATTCAGGTATGAAGCAGATCTTGAAGTGGGGAATTGCGCTAGCGGCAATCGTATTGACAGGGGCCGTCTCTTATCTTGTATGCCAGGAATATCAGGCGGGAAAGCAACGGGAGGCCGAATATGCAGAGCTACAAAACCGGCTGCTCCCATTAGAACAGAAGAAGACGGAAATTCGGCAAAGGCTGAATGACTGGCAGAAAGATTATATCCAGGAATCGCAAAAAAAGGCAACGGTTGTGGTTTTGTTTACGGATTTAGATGAAGATATTTACACCGTCATGTATCCCAAAATGAAGGCGAAAGGATACATCGGTGTCGTGGCATTGCCCATAACGCAATCATTGGGGCAGAGCGGCTGCCTGAACCAGGAGCAATGGCATGAGCTGAGGGAGGCGGGATGGCAAAGCTGCCTGAAATGGGAAGGAGGCATGGATTCTGAGGAGTGGATGGAGCGATGTGAAGCCATGATACAGAATCTGGGGACAGAGCTTCCGAGGACGGTATATTTTTCCTATGGAACTTACAACAAGGATATGGATGAGTTCCTTGCCGGTAAAGGGATCGCAATTGCAGTTCATCATGGGGAAGAGGATATGCCGTTGATGCTGACTGAGGCGGGAGAAGGAATCTGGCATCCCGGTTCAAGGGGAATTCAGGAACAGAAGACGGCTCGTCTGCTGTCTGAGGTGGTGGAGCAGCGGGGAAATATCATATATACCATCGGCTCGGATTTTCAGGGAGAAAATTATGATCAGGTACAGTTTGACGGTATGCTGCGGTGGTTTGATAGCTATTGCAAAGCTGATGAAATGATGGTGACAGATGTCGAGGGCGCCAGAGAGTATTTTCAAAGGCTGGAGAATGAAGAGGGAAAGCAGCGGAAGGGGTATGAGGAGGAGAAGCGGATGCTGGAAGAGGAGCTGGAAGCAGTGAGCGGGGAGATTGACGGATTGCTGGGGAGATAAGGATATGGGAAAAAGGGGCACGGATAAGGATTCAAGATTAAGAATCTGTATGCTGGGGCATAAGCGGATTCCCAGCAGAGAAGGCGGGATCGAGATAGTAGTGGAAGAATTGGCTACCCGGATGGCGGCTTTGGGGCATCATGTGGTTTGTTACAATCGTTCTGGCCATCATATTGGCGGGAAAGAATTTGATTCCCAACCCGTTCGGGAATATAGAGGGGTTCATTTGAAACCTGTTTTTACGATAGATCGGAAAGGGCTGGCGGCTGTTTCTTCTAGTCTTTTTGCTTGTCTGGCAGCGGCTTTTGGGCCCTATGATGTTGTCCATATTCATGCAGAAGGACCAGCAGCTTTTTGCTGGATGCCAAGATTGTTGGGAAAACGGGTGATACTTACCGTACATGGCCTGGACTGGCAGCGTGAAAAATGGCAGGGAGGCTTTGGCTCAAAATACATCCATTTTGGGGAAAGAATGGGGGCAAGATGGGCAAATGCGATCATTGTCCTGAGCAAAGGTGTGAAACAGTATTTTAAGGATACATACAAAAGAGATACCCAATATATTCCGAACGGAGTCATCCAGCCAGAACGATTGGAGGCGCAGCGGATCCAGGAAAAATTTGGGCTGGAAAAGGATTCTTATATTCTTTATCTTGGCCGTATTGTGCCGGAAAAAGGAGAGCATTATCTGATAGAGGCATTCCGAAATGTCAGAACGGAGAAGAAATTAGTGATTGCCGGTGGTGCTTCTGATACGGATGAATATATGGAAAAGTTAAAAAGTCTGGCGGCTGGCGATAACCGGATTATTTTTACAGGATTTGTTCAGGGGAAAATGCTTCAGGAGCTGTACAGTAATGCTTATTTATATACGCTTCCCAGTGATCTGGAGGGAATGCCGCTCAGCTTGCTAGAGGCGATGAGCTATGGAAATTGTTGCCTGATATCGGATATTCCCGAATGTGCTGATGTAGTTGGCCATTACGCGGAAACCTTCAGGAAAGGCGATATAGCCGACTTACAAAAAAAGCTGCAAGGATTTTGTGATGATGAGCGAAGAGTAAAAATGTATAAGGATCAGGCAGCAGATTATATTTGCAGCAGATATCATTGGAACATGGCAGTAGAAAAGACATTAGAATTATATAGAAAATAGATTTGGATAACGGCGGAGGGCCATCGGGTAAGATATGGGGAGGATTGAATGATATGAGAGTTTTGATGATTAACAAATTTCTCTATCCGAATGGAGGGTCAGAGACATATATATTTAAGCTGGGAGATTATCTGAAAAGCCAGGGGCACAAAGTCCAGTATTTCGGAATGGAACATGAGGGACGTTGTGTTGGCAATACAGTAAATGCATATACAAAAGACATGGATTTTCATGGCGGATCCAAGCTTTCTAAACTGACATATCCGCTCAGAACGATTTATTCTTCCGAAGCAAGGAGAAAGCTGCGTCTTGTACTTGAAGACTTTCAGCCACAGATTCTTCATATCAACAATTTTAATTATCAGTTGACGCCTTCTATTATTCTGGAGATCCAGAAATGGAGAAAAGAAGGTCATAAATGCCAGATCATATTTACAGCACATGACTATCAGCTAATCTGCCCAAACCATATGTTAAATAATCCGAATACAGGTAAAAATTGCGAAAAATGTCTTGGCGGGCATTTCCTGAACTGCACAAGAGGAAGATGTATCCATGGAAGTTTTGCCAAAAGTGCTGTCGGTACGATGGAAGCAATATTTTGGAAAATGAATGGTGCGTATCAATATATTGATGCAATGGTGTGCTGTTCGGAGTTTTTAAAAGGGAAAATGGACAGCAACCCATTGTTTGCCCAAAAAACGGTGGCGCTTCATAACTTTGTGGAAAAGGTGCAATGGAAAGAGACAGAAAAGAAAGATTATATCCTGTATTTTGGAAGGTTTAGCACAGAGAAGGGAATAAGAACACTAATTGAAGTTTGTAAAGAGCTGCCGGATATTCCTTTTGTTTTTGCTGGCACAGGACCTTTAGAGGATGAAATCAAAGGAGTTTCCAATATCAAGAATGTGGGATTTCAGCAAGGAGAAATGCTGGAAAAACTTATTCGGGAAGCAAGATTTTCTGTTTATCCGTCCGAGTGGTATGAAAACTGCCCATTCTCCGTGATGGAAAGCCAGATGTATGGAACACCGGTTCTGGGAGCCAATATTGGCGGTATTCCTGAATTGATTGAGGTAGATAAGACAGGTGAATTGTTTGAAAGCGGAAATGCAGAGGAGCTTAGGTCAAAAATTCAGAAAATGTGGCGAGAGAGGGATCGGATAAACCAATATAGCCGGAATTGCCAGAGGCTCCATTTTGATGATATTGAAGAATATACCAAAAAGCTGATGCAGATTTACAGTGGAAAGAAAAAAGCAGAAGACAGTGCAACAAAGGAAGATAAAACTATGGGTAAGGAAAACAGAAATGAGAAAAAGCTGAATGGTACGATCATTGTGACATATCGTTGTAATGCACGCTGTTCCATGTGCAACCGTTATAAGGCGCCATCTAAGCCGGAGGAAGAAATCAGCATCGAGACGATCCGAAAGTTGCCAAAGATGTATTTTACGAATATTACTGGCGGAGAACCATTTATCCGCACGGATTTGAAGGAGATTGTGCGTGAGCTATATAAGAAAAGTGATCGTATCGTTATTTCCACGAATGGCTTTTTTACGGATCGCATTGTAGAACTCTGTAAAGAATTTCCGCAAATCGGTATTCGCATCTCGATTGAAGGGTTAGAACAGACTAATAATGAAATCCGGGGTTTGCCAAATGGCTACCAACGTGGCTATCATACGCTGAAAAAATTACGTAAGATGGGAATGAGGGATGTAGGCTTTGGCATGACGGTCCAGGATAGGAATGCGCCTGACCTTGTCCCGCTTTACCGGATTTCTGATAAGATGAGAATGGAGTTTGCTACGGCATCCTTACATAATAGTTTTTACTTTGTAGAATCAAAAAATATTATTCATGACCGCCCGATGGTTGCAAAGAATTTTGAGAATCTGATCAATGAATTACTCAGAAGCAATAGCCCGAAGAAATGGTTCCGCGCCTATTTTAATCATGGATTGATCAATTATATTTATGGCCAAAAGCGTTTGCTTCCCTGTGATATGAGCTTTGATACTTTCTTTATGGATCCTTATGGTGATGTTATGCCTTGTAATGGAACAAAAGATAAAGAAGTTATGGGGAATTTAAATACCCAGAGCTGGACTGAGCTGTGGAACAGTCCGGAGGCAGAAAAAGTACGTGCAAAGGTTCGCTGTTGTGATCGTGATTGCTGGATGATTGGTTCGGTATCTCCGGCTATGCATAAATATATCTGGAAGCCGGCTATCTGGGTGGCAATTCACAAGATGAGGGCTTTCTTCTCCAAACATCCCTATAGCATGTATGAGAACAAGATTGTCCGGGAATTTCGTGACGGTAAGATAAGTAAGGAAGAGCTAGATAAATGTTCAACCTGCGATATGTGTGCGGTGGTAAATAATGGGTTGAGTGAGGAGAGTAAGGCGCAGTTGAAGGACAGGACAGGGGAAGAGATTGTGGATGCGGATATTGCTGAGCAGATGATGAAATAGTGGGGGAGGATAGCAGTGGTTTTTATAATCCTGTAACTGAGAAAAGAAATATAGTATAAGTGATAATTAAAGGGATGATTTAAGATGAAAATTGCTATAATAACCAGACATGCAATAACAAATTATGGTTCGTTGTTACAGGCATTTGCAACGCAGAAAGTAATTGAAAATTTAGGCCATTCATGTGAAATTATAGATTATATCCGGTTTGATGAGCTGTATTCTCAGCATGAAAAGACTCTTTTAAAACATAAAAAAGAGTGGAACAGTAATCTGGTAAAAAAATTTATTTATTTAATGCTACGCCAACCGGAAAGTATTGCTGCAGGTCGAAGATTTGAAAAGGAACAACACAGATATCTTAATTTGACAAGAAGATATAATGATCCAGAAGAATTAAAAAAGGATACACCTATTGCAGATGTATATATGACAGGAAGTGATCAGGTTTGGGGACCAATAGAGAATGGAGAATATGATGATTCTTACTGTTTATCTTTTGTAAAGGATGAAAGTAAAAAAATTGCTTATGCTGCAAGTTTTGGCCGGACGGAGATTACATCGAAACTAAAAGATTATTATAAGAAATGGTTATGCAGATACCAGTATATAGCAGTAAGAGAAGATAGTGCGGTTCATATATTGGAGGATATAGGTATTCATGCATATCAAGTTTTGGATCCTACTTTACTTATGACAATAAATGAGTGGAAAAAGTATATGGAACCAATAAAACATTCGAAATATGTTCTTGTTTATCAATTACATAATGATAAAAAGCTTGGAAAATATGCTCAAAAAGTTGCGGAAGCAAAAAGGCTTCCGCTAGTAAGGATTTCTTCTTCGTTTCATCAATTTACACGAGAAGGAAAATTCGTATGGTGTCCAACAGCAGGCCAATTTCTTTCGTATATAAAAAATGCAGATTGCATGATTACTGATTCTTTTCATGGCACGGCATTTGCCATAAATTTTAATACACCTTTTGTTGAGGTACTTCCCAATAATAATACAGGAACACGTAATATGAGTATATTAAAATTATTGGGGTTATCAGATCAGGTATTAAAAGATGATGATAATCTGACATTAGCTTTCAAAGAAATAGATTTTACAATTCCGAATTATAAATTAGAACAGTATAGGGCAGAGTCTATTCGTATTTTAAAAAAGATGACGGAGGCATGAAAGCTATTTGTGAAATTTGTAAAGGATAACATGGAGGCCAATTTTTAGTGAAAAAGAAAACATTTGTATTATTTCCAATTATTTTCCTTTTATGTGCTCAGTTTTTTGATGAGGTTCCTTTTTTATATTCAATAGATAGAACAGGATTTAAGCATGTATTACTTATATTATTTGTTCTAATAGGTTTAGGAAATGAAATAAGAAATAATGACTTTAAATTTAGTATTACATATGAAGTCAAAAGAGTGGTTATGGTTTCAGTAATCTTATTTATGATCTCGTTAGTATATATGATTTTAAATGGATTTTCTACTGGTTGGATATCAGAAATCTATTATTTGATAATACCAATAATATTTGTGCATTTGATTTTTCTAAATGATTCCACAATATATGCATTAGATAAGATCATGAATATGTTCTTATTGGGAATGATTTTTTGTTTTGGAATGTTTTTATGGACAATAGTTAGTAAAGAGATCCATTTAAATTTTTCTTTTATTAAGTCAAGTTCTCCATTTGAAAATCCATGTGCGCATATGTTCTTAATGCTATATATTTATTATACGTTTATAGATGATAGGATTAAAAGAATTATAACAGCAATTTGTTGTATCCTTGCATGGAAAAGAATGTGTTTGCTTTATCTTATATTTATAACGATTTTTCATAGTAAAATCAGCAGAAATGGAATTGTATCAAAAAAATTTTATGTGTTAATTACAGGTATAGCTCTATGTCTTCCAGCAATAGTACAAATTTTACTAACAGATTCTTTTTCCCAGTGGTTTACCTCTTTAACTGGATTGGATCTGCATGCATTTTTGATGTTTAGATTTGAAACAATTGTAACGGCATTTGAAAGTGATGAACTCAGCAAAGGATTAGGGACGTTTCTTTGGATTGATGTACCCTGGTATAATAAATTTGTACATGTAAGCATCCATAATGATATTGTACGATTGTATTTAGAGGTATCAGCAGCAGGGCTGGTTTGCTTTACATATGGAATTTCATCAATAGCAAAAAATAATTATTCATTTTTGATAATGGTTTATTTGTTTATTGAAATGGCGTGTTCACATTTCCTTGGAAATGGTTCTTTGCCGTTTTGGATTCTGGCATATAGTATGATATTTTGTTTTAATAGGTATCCAAGAGATACGGGAAGAGAGAGTTGTATATATGAGTAAAATAGGGATAGTGACAGTTTATTATACAGAGAATACAGGGAGTGTTTTACAGGCGACAGCATTACAGGAAGTTTTGCGTTCATTTGGATTTGATGTTTATTTTATATCCACGAGAAATAAATATTCTGCTCACTCAAAGAAAAATCTATTAAAAAGTGTTCTAAAAGCAATTAAGAATAGAGCTAATATTGTCCATTGTTTTGAAAGATATTTTTATTATGAGAAGTATATTGAACAAGTATTTGTTTCATTGAATGCAGATCAAGTAAAAGGAGAAGGGATAGATTGCCTAGTTATTGGGAGCGATACTGTATGGGATATTAATTCTAATTATTTTTTGAAATCTTCAGAATTATTCTGGGGAACTAAATGGGATAATAGTATACCGATTATTACCTATGCTGCATCAATAGCCAATTCGTGTTATGATAAACTTGATACATTTAAATATTCTGTAAATGGTTTGAGAAAAATAAAGCAAATTGGAGTTAGAGATAATTATACAAAAAGTTATGTAGAACGTATCGTAGATCATGATACGGTTTTGAATTGTGATCCTACATTACTTTTGGATTTTGATTTTTATAGAAAAAAATGTTTTGAAATAAATGAAAAGTATATTTTAATATATCTTTTTGAAGATTTATCGGAGGAATTACGCGTAAAGCTTAAATTATTTGCAAAGGAAAAAGAGTTAAAAATTATTTGTGTTGGAAAATATATAGAAGGAAGCCATGAATGGAAGCCATCTACCATAGAAAATTTTCTGTCGTATTTTCTTTGTGCAGAATATATTGTAACTAATACGTTTCATGGAACTGTGTTTTCCGTAATCTTTAATAAAATATTTATATCTTTAGATTTTAATAAAGTAAAAGTCAAAGAATTGTTGTACAGTTTAGGGCTGGAAACCAGGCTGGTTAAAGATGATGTAGATGTTTTGGTTAAGGAAAAAATTGACTATAAAATAGTTAATCAAAAATTGGAACAGCTGAAATCTGTTTCAAGATCATATTTATACAAGGCGATAAACGAATGTATTTAAAATATTATGGAGGCATATTAGATATGAAATTAATTGAACTATTAAAGCAGAATGATGCTTTAAGACGGGTGGTTAAAAAAGAAAAAATCAGGCAGGAGTTTTTGAATGATGCAAAAATATTTTCTGAGCATTATCTTGAGAAGGCAGAAGATAAGGGGAACTATAAATTTCGAATTATGCTGATTGTCCATAGTATAGAAAAAGGATTGTGTATGCCTCAGCCTCGTTATTTTGGACGGGAGAAGGTTTTACAATTAGTTAATATTTTAAATCATTATTCTTCTGTTAGTGATTTTGAATACCAATTGGGATATTCCGTACTTCAGGAGTGGTGTAAGTTTATTGATGAATATGAATGGGAACGCGATGATACCTATATTTTAGTAGAAAAGTTTCTAAAAGATAATGCTATTTTGAGCAATTACAGAGCAGGAAAACAGTTAATGTATGCACCTTTGCTGTCAGTGGAGGATTCATTTGAAAAGGTGATTTTTTCAAGACATTCTGTGAGAGATTTTCAAGATAAACCATTGGAGCAATACGATATAGAGTTCGCTTTAAAATGCTTTTTAGAGGCTCCAACAGCGTGTAATCGTCAAATGTGTAAAATTTATAAAATAGATAATTGTGAAATTAAGAAGATATTGGATAATACGATTATGGGGGTAAGCGGATTTAATAAAAATACAGTGACTTATTTTATTGTTACATATGATACAGCTGCATTTGAATATTATGGTGAGAGAAATCAGGGATATTTAAATGCAGGGCTGACTTCTATGAATTTTATAAATGGACTTCATGCCAGAAATATAGGTTCGTGTTTTATGCAATGGTCCAATAAGAAAAGTGAAGATACTATGATAAAGAGGAAGTTAAAGCTGCCGGTCAGTGAAAAAATTGCTATTGTAATTGGAGCCGGATATTATAAAGAGAGATGTCTGATTCCTTGTTCATGCAGACGACCTATGGAAGATGTGTTTTTTGTTGTTAAATAACTTCTATAGATGTTATAATAAAAAATGAGGTTAGATTATGAATTCAAAAAAAAATTATCTGTATGTTGTGATATATAATATTTTGAGTGTCATAACGCCGCTTATAACAGCTCCATATATTTCTAGGGTTTTAGGCACAGAGGGAGTAGGAATCTACTCATATTATTATGCAATTACATATTATTTTACGTTACTTGCAAAGCTTGGACTTACCAACTATGGAACAAGAAGAATTGCAGAAGTTAAAAATAATAAAAAGAAATTAACGGAAGAATTTGCATCCATTTATGTGATGCAGTTAATGGTTACAATATTAATATCTATTGTCTATTTTTTGCTTGTGTTGATAACATATGAAGAAAATAGAATGATAGGACTTGTATTTGGCATTTGGGTTATTGGAAATGGTTTGAATATCGACTGGTTTTTGTTTGGCATAGAAAGATTTAAAGAAACCTCAACAAAGAATATGATTGTTAAAATTTTAGAGGTTATGGCAGTATTCATATTGATAAAACAATTAGATGATGTTTGGAAATATTGTCTTATCTATTCATTAGGATATCTAATAACTTATATTTGCTTTTTTACAATGGGCAAAGATTATCTTTCATTTGAAACTTTAAGTTTAAATAAGATATTAGCACATGTCAGGCCGTGCTTAATTTTGATGATACCAGTCATTGCTCTAAATATTTATCGTTCAATGGACAAGGTTATGCTAGGCTGGCTTACCAAAGATTTAAATCAAAACGGATTATATGAAAATGCAGAAAAGATAATTTATTCCTTAACTATGTTTATTTCTTCATTAGGACAAGTTATGATGCCAAGAATGTCTGCCATGCTTTCACAAGGAAAAATTGAAGAAGTAAAAAAAGGAATTACCAGTTCGCTTTCTTTTATCTGTTTTATGACAAATGCGATGTGTTTTGGGGTGCTGTCTGTTTCCTATTCTTTAGTACCTTGGTTTTATGGCGCGGCATTTACGCAGAGCGCATTGCTGATGAATATTTTAGCGGTGACTCTGATTTTAATCGGTTGGGGAAATGTTGTAAGAACACAGTATATCATTCCAACCAAGAGGGATGATATTTATATTAAGTCCATTTCATTAGGAGCGATTTTAAATTTGATAATTAATCTGTTTTTAATTCCTAAATATGGTGCGGTAGGTGCATGTGTAGGTACGCTTGCAGCAGAGTTTTCAGTACCATTATATCAATCTATCGTTTTGCGAAAGGAATTAGACATTGAAAAAATGTTTGTCTCAAATTTAAAGTTTACATTTTATGGTATGATTATGTTTGCTATATTGCAAGTACTACAATATTTTATGGGACTAAGTTTTAAAACCATGATTATACAAATTATAGCAGGCGGATGTATATATTTAGGGTTGTCTTATAAGTATCTCAAAGAAAATATGAAATTAATTTACAAACGAAAAGATGGTTTTAAATAAAATAGCAGTTATAAGGGAGCACACAATGAAAAAATCAAAAAAGCGCCACACAAAACGCCACAGCTTTATTTTAGCCAGTATCCTTACCATACTTGGTTGTCATTCGGTTTATGCCTACACCGGATGGCAGCCTCTCGCCGATGGCGGATGGTCTTACTTAAAGAATGATGAAGCCGTGAGCAGTGGCTGGGTTACTTATGAGAATGAGAAATATTATCTGGATGAGACAGGGACGCTCATAGAAAATCAATGGTTTTCTCTTAAATCCGTTACCAAGGAACCCAAAGATCCGGTTCGGACAAGCTGGTATTACGCCGGTGAAGGTGGCCGGGTTTATCGGAACGGCTGGTTTTTAGTAAATGGATATGAATTTTATTTTAACAGTTCAGGAGCTGCTGTTCGTGGCCGGGTTTTTGAACTGGATGGGCAGAAATATTATATTAACGCAGATACCGGAAAAGAGCATTCCGGCTGGTTCTCAGTGGATGCGGCAGACAGTAAAGGAAATCCCTATACTACCTGGCGTTATGCCAACGCAGACGGAACCCTGCTTTTAAACGGCTGGCATACCGTTGGCGGAAAAAATTATTATTTTGACGTTAATGGAGCCAATTACCGCAAGCGCTGGTTTACAGTCGATGACAAAAAATATTATGCCAATGAAGATGGAACAACCCAGGAGGCGGGCTGGTTTTCGGTCAGTGGGGTATACAGCTCCGGAGTACCTTATACAAACTGGTACTATCTTTCCGAGGAGACTGGCCAGCTAAAGGGAGGTTTTTATAATTTGGAGGATAAAACGTATTATTTTGATGCCAATGGTTTGAATTACCGGAAGCGCTGGTATGTAACGGAGGAGAAGGAGCGGTATTATCTGGAGGAAGACGGGGTTCTGCAAACAGGGGGCTGGTTCCAGGTTCCTACAACGAATACAGATACGAATGTTGTGACGGAACGCTGGTATTATGCGGACAGTGAAGGCAAGACATATAGAAACGGGATTTATGAAATTGACGGAAAAAAGTACTATTTTGATGTAAATAGCACCAATTACCGTAAGCGCTGGCTGACAGACAAGCATGGAAGGAAGCAGTATTTTCTGGAGGATGGTTCTATGCCGCAAGCCGCCTGGTTTGCCATCAGTGGAGTGAACAATAACGGGGAGGAGTACACCAATTGGTATTATGCTGATGCGAATGGTTATATGCTGGCGGAGAATACTTATACCATTGAGGGAAAGGAGTATTGCTTCAATAAAAACGGTGCGATGGTTACCGGTTGGAAAAGAAATGCCAGCGGAGAATACACTTATTATGGAGCAGATGGCGCTCAGAGATATGGCTGGCAGTATCTGGAGATTCCAGCAGGCTGGATCAATGATGGAGTAGTAGGAAATTATATGAAATATTATGGGGATCAGGCATATTTTTATTTTGATCCCTCGAATAGCGGTAAGCTGGTGAGAAGCTTGTCCAATCCTTATAGGGAGGTGGAAATATCAGGTGGAAAATATTGCGTGGATCGCTACGGTTTGATGCATCTTGGCTGGGCGAAGCTGCGCACTACCGTACCGGAAATAATTGGTTTTGGCTATTATATGCCAGAGGCGGCAGACGGGCTGGCCCAGGGGGAACGGGCGGCAAACTGTTGGGTGAAGACGATGGGCTCTAATGATATGGCGGGGGAATTGTCAGAGACTTGGTATTATTTTGATGAAGCCGGCCAGGCACTTCGTGCGGCCAAGGATCAGCTTATCATAAAAGAGATACAGGGAGAGCTTTTTGCGTTTGACTGCTATGGCCGCACTCAGACAGGATTTATCGAACTGGAGGACGGCCCGATTTATTATTTTGATAAAGAAAACAAAAATGCCGCGGTAAAAGGCGTCTGTCTGGCAGATGACGGAAGCGGAATGGCAGTTTATCAATTTGACAGTGAGGGGAAAGCGGTCGATGGTATTTCGGATGGTTGCCTTTATTACCGGGGACGGCGCCAGACAGCATCGGAAGAGATGCTTTATGAGCCAGTAAAGACGGATAGTGGAAAGATATACCTGGTTGACGGGGAAGGCAGGGTGATAAAGGCGCAGACGGTAAAAGATGGAGTGGGCGGTGAATGGGCGACAGATGAAAATGGGAATATTATAAAGTCGCCGGTTTCCATGCAGCCCAAACAGGCGGCAGGGGCAAAGACCCTGGTCTGGAATAAAGATTGAGAAATATAGAAATTGTTAAAAGGCATATGGTGACGGAAGACAGATGGGTAAAGAACTTTTTCTGACAATTTGTAAGGATATGCAGGAGCCGGTGGGATATCTGCCTCAGGGATTGATGGCCGGCGCCCTGTTTTTGCTGATTTTCTTTGTCTGGAGCAGGGCAGGGCGGCCGTTGAAACCGGTGAAGAGGACCACCCTGGCCTGTCAGTTCCTTTGTGTGGTTTATCTGGTGGTTTTGGCGGAGCTGGTATATTTTTCAAGGGAGCCTGGCTCGCGTGCAGGAGTGAATCTGAATTTGTTTGGAACCTGGGGGGATACCGTGAGTTCACGAGGGTATGTGATTGAGAATCTGCTGTTGTTTATTCCTTATGGGATATTGGTTCCCGGCAGTATTCCATTTTTAAGAAAGAGTGGGAGATGCATTTTGTCCGCCGTTTTTTGCAGCATGGCAATCGAGCTTGTCCAGCTGGCAACCCAAAGAGGGTATTGCCAGCTGGATGATGTTGTTATGAACGTTTTGGGAGCTGTGCTCGGCTGGTTTTGTTACCAGATGGCAGCAGCTTTTATTTAATATCAATCTCATTTTCGATCATTTGTAAGAGCCGTTCTTCATTGCGAATCACGACGAAGCCCTGCTCTTTGACAATACAGCCGTCTTTTTTCAATATGGCTACGATGCGGGATACCGTCACAGGATGGGTGCCTAAATATTTGGACATTTCCAAAAAGCTCATGGTTTTAGGAAGAACCTTTTTGCCGTCTTTGACAATGCAGGAATCCAACAGCAAACGACAGAGACGGACACTGGCGCTGTCTTCCAAAGCTTGTTGGAAATGGCTTAAAACTTCCTGGAAATTGGCGGCGGTTGCCTGTAAAATGAGCCGGTTAAATTTGAGATCTTCGTCAAGGAGCTTACGGAAGGTAGATCCCTGCATCCGATAGAGTACGCAGCGGGTTTTGGTCATTTGAACCAATTGGCTGGGAACGCCATTGCCGGTGATCTCCTGACAATTGGTGACACTCAGCAGCAAGGCCATAAAAGAAATGATTCGCGGCCCTTTCATGTAAAGATATACCCGCTCATCCCCTCCTTTGGAATAGCTCATCAGTGCAACCAGCCCGGATTCCAGATAATAGAGAGAGTCTGTCTGGACTTTATTATCCGGAGCATATATAATCTTGTTTTTTTCTACGACAGTTCGTTCTCCATAGGTGAAAAAACAATCAAATAATCCATTCTTTGTTTCCATAATGCTCTACCGTCCTTGATAAATTACTTCTGAGAACAGTATACCACTATTTATTAAATTTTGCTATATTTTTTGAAAAACTTAACATATGTTATGCTAAAATAACGAAAGAGATGTTAAAATAATAACAGTTTTCATAAAAAGAATGGAGGTATTTACCAATGAGCAATTCTTCAGCTTTAGTCAGCCGCCGGACAGTTCACTCCCTGGTGGGAGTGGCGATCATGCTATTGTTCCGCTATTTGCCGTTGCCGCTTCCGGAAGTCACACCTGTCGGCATGGAGATCATCGGGGTATTTATTGGCACTTTATATCTCTGGACTACAGTAGATCCGGTATGGTCCAGCCTCTTAAGTATCTTTATGATCGGGGTGTCCAGCTATGCACCGATGAATCAGGTATTGTCGGCGGCTTTTGGAAATCCGGTTGTGATCCAGATGTTGTTTTTGATGATTGTCATGAATTCTATGGTATATAATAAGTTGACTGCTTATATCGGGCGGTTTTTCCTGACCATGAAGATTAACAATGGGCGTCCCTGGGTATTTACCGCTATGCTGATGGTGGGCGCTATGCTGATGGCTGCTTTTGTGGGGCCGTTTTCTCCGATCTTTTTGTTCTGGCCGGTGCTTTATGATATTTTCCAGGAGATTGGGATCCAAAAGGGAGAGAAGTATCCCACAATCATGCTGATTCTGGTGGCGATTGCTACGCTGCTGGGTTTTCCGGTGCCGCCGTACAGCGGGAACTCGCTGGCCCTGATCGGCAACTATGCCGGGATTACAGAAAATATGGGGAATAAGGTCATGATTAACAGTGCCGGTTATCTGGCCGTGGCCCTGATCTATGGCTTTGTATCCATCGTGGTGATTGTACTGTTCTGCAAATATATTTTGCGGCCGGATGTGTCGAAGCTGAAGAATCTGGATGTGGAGATGTTGAAGAAGAATCCGCTGCCTCCATTAAACGGCAATCAGAAGTTTATGGCAGTCTCCTTTGTGATCTATATCCTGACCATGCTGTTGCCAAGTATGATGCCAAAGCTGAGGATTATGCAGTTTTTGAGCGTCAACAATTATGGGATTGCCCTGGGCTATACGGCATTGCTTTGCTGTGTCAGCCTGGATAAGGAAAAGCATGAGCCGGTGTTGCCATTCAACAAGGTATTAAATGGTTTTGCCTGGGGGACGTTTTTCCTCTGTACGGCTGCGATTCTTTTGGGAAGTGTGCTGACAAATGAGTCTACAGGCATTTCGGCTTTCCTCAATACAATTCTGCGCCCGATTTTCAGCAGTATGTCATTGGTGGCATTCTATGTGACATTGTTGGTGATTACATTAATACTGACCAATATCTGCAACAGTTTGGTGGTGGGAATGCTGATGCAACCGGTTATCGCCTCGTTTTGCCTGTCAAGTGGGATTAATTCGGCGCCGATCACATCACTGATCATCATTTTTGTACTGGCAAGCGCTTCCGTTACGCCTTCAGCTTCACCTTTTGCGGCGATGATTCATGGTAATAAGGAATGGCTGAAATCGGGAGAGATTTACAAGCATACCATAATGTTTGCGGTTATTGAGCTAATACTGGTGATTGTGGTGGGAATTCCGATTGCCACAGCTCTGATCCATTAAGCAACAATACCCTTGTCTTTTAAGGGCAGTGTTTTATCATATCTTATTTTTTAGAAGGAGGAGTTTTTATGGAGTCCATTAAGTATTCGTTCCTGCCGTCAATCCTGACCCGTCAGGCGGAGGCGGAAGCTGCTATGCTGGCGGAGTTTGAGGCCGGTAATTATACCATTGAGGAGCCGCTTGTCAAATACAATCCTTATTTGATCAATCCACTGGCTGCGGTAGTGCTCTTTAAGACAGAAAAGGAAACCGCGGTGACAGTAACCGTGTTGGGAAAGGAGCATCCCCTGGGAGATATCCGTCATACATTCCCTCGGGCCAAGACTCATATTTTGCCGGTTCTTGGCTTGTATGCGGATTATGACAACACGGTAGAGATTGAATTGTACCGGGGTTATAAGAAAACGATCCATATTAAGACAGAGCCTTTGGGCAAGGATGTGCCGAAGCTGGTACATATGAATACTACGGCCGGTTACCTGCGGGATCAGGTTATCATTATCACACCAGCTCTGACTCAGCTTGCTACTGGCTTTGACTATCAGGGTGAGATCCGGTGGTATCTCAATATTCCGGTAGTATTTGACTTAAAGCGTTTGAAGAATGGCAATATCTGCGTGGGAACCAACCGCCTGTTGCAGATTCCTTACTATATGTCGGGAATTTATGAGATGAGCATGGTGGGTAAGATTTACAAGGAATTTGGCATCCCGGGCGGCTATCACCACGATCAGTTTGAGATGGAAGACGGCAATCTGCTGGTTCTGACCGAGGATTTGAGAAGTGACACGGTGGAGGATATGTGTGTCCTGGTGGATCGCAATACGGGTGAGATTTTAAAAACCTGGGATTATAAGAAGTTTTTGGATCCGGGCTGCAGCAAATCAGGAAGCTGGTCTGCCCATGACTGGTTCCATAACAATGCAGTATGGTATGATAAAAATACCAATTCCCTGACTTTCTCCGGACGCCATATTGACTCTATGGTGAATATTGATTATGACAGTGGGGAGCTGAACTGGATTATCGGGGATCCAACCGGATGGCCGGAGAAATATCAGAAATATTTCTTCACACCTGTTGGAGACGGTGAGTTTGACTGGCAGTATGAGCAGCATGCGAACCTGATTACGCCGGACGGCGATGTGATGTGTTTTGACAACGGCCATTTCCGTTCCAAGATCAGAGAGCAGTACCGTTTGAACAAGGATAATTTCTCCCGTGGCGTACGTTATAAGATCAATACAGATGATATGACTATCCGCCAGGTATGGCAGTATGGTAAGGAGAGAGGCCAGGAATTCTTCTCCTCGTATATTTGCAATGTGGAATATTATAAGGAAGGCCACTATATGGTCCATTCTGGTGGCATTCAGTACTATAAGGGGGAAGCTTCAGAGCAATTTGCCGCATTGATGCAGGATGATCCGGATGTGTCCACCAGAAGTATCACGGTGGAGGTATTGGATGACCAGGTGATGATGGAGTTGGAGGTGGAAGGGAACTTCTACCGGGCGGAGAAGCTTCATCTTTACCATGATCAGGAGAATCTTTCTATGGGGAAGGGATGCTTCCTGGGCGCTATGGGAGTGACCAAAGAGTTTGATACGGATATTCCGTTGGAGCCGTCTGGTGTGCTGATTCCGGAGAAGTATGGTTCGGAGCTGATTGAAGAGGACGACCGTTTCACCTACAAGGCAGTCTTTGAGAAGGGACAGCTGGTAATGCTGATGCTGGAGCAGGGGGATGAGAAGCATCGCTACTATATCTCCACAGCGGCCAACAAGTTTGAAGCTCTTTGCTGCGGCACCTTTATTAATAAGGATGGGCGCGCTATTATGCTGAGCGTGAATAAGGCAGGGCTTTCCGGCGATTATGATGTGCGCGTGATCGTGGATGATGAAAAGTTTGAGACAGGGATTAAGATTCATTGCTGATGGCTGGAAAACCGGCTGCGCGGGGGGTTAGAATTTAAAGTCATGTAAGTTATCTTATGGGAGTGGATAAAATAAAGTGTGCAGGCCAAGAAATGTGATTTCGGGGCCTGCATATTTTTATTGTTGTTTATGGAGAAATTCGCCAGGGGATTTGGGTTATCATCAAGGAGTTGATAAATGGCAGATATATATTATAATATGTAAAGAGAACAAAACGACGGTTTAATATGTAAGGGCTGTGGAAGCTGGAGAAGGAGAAGTGGGAAGATATTATGAAAGAAGAAAAAACAAATGTTATGCGGATTCTGGAACAGAAAAAAATACCATACCATGCGCATTTTTATGAAAATACCAGGGCGTTTGGCGGCGGCGAGGTGGCAAGGATGCTCGGAGAGGATCCGGATCGGGTTTTTAAGACACTGGTAACCGAGGGCAAAAGCAGGCAGCATTATGTGTTTGTTATTCCGGTGGAAAGAGAGCTGGATCTGAAAAAGGCGGCAAAGGCAGTGGGAGAAAAGTCTGTCGCCATGTTAAAGGCAAAGGAACTTTTGTCTCTTACGGGGTATGTCCATGGCGGCTGTTCTCCCATCGGGATGAAAAAGTTTTTCCCCACAACATTGGATAAACAGGCAGAGGGATTAGAGAGCTTTATTTTCAGTGGTGGAAGGATCGGGGTGCAGGTAGAGCTTTCTCCGGAGGATTTGAAAAAGGTGATTTCTTATCAGGTGGCGGACGTAGTGACGGACTAAGAAAAAACATCCAATCCGGTGATGAATTTTCCATAAAATTTCCTTTGCCGTTCGTATTGTTTTTATAACCGTGAAAATGCTGCCTGTTGAGGAAACTGTCATTAAGTTTAGCTCTGAGAATACTCAGCCAGGGAAAAAGGAGTGGGAAGCGGCCGAAAATGGCCTGCAGATTTTGACTTTGCAGGGATTTAGAAATCCTTAAATCCCTGAATTTTGCGTGGAAACGAAAATCCACTCTGTCTGAGCGAAGCGAGTTAGGGGATTTTCGTTTCGCTTTTCGCAAAATCAGAGATTTTAGGAATTCTTGATCCCGAAACCGGAAAAAGCAGCAGGCCATTTTCGGCTGCTTTCTGCTCCTTTTTCCCTGGCGTACCTTTTGAGAAAATTAACTGAATGACATTGCTGTTTGGGATAGGCGTTTCACAAATGATGATTAAAGTGGCAAGGGAGGGAAGAATATGAGAAAAAACAGAAAACAGTTGACAGCCTGTCTGCTGGCGGCCGCCATGACATCGTCGGTAATTACCGGCTGCCAACAGCCGGAAGCATTGCCGGCACAGAAGCAAGAGGCCGAGGAAAGCTCTGTAGCGAAACTTCATATGCCGGAAAAGGAAGAGGAGGAATCCATGGAGAAGCAAAACTACAGCAAGGGGAAAACGTGGGAGGCGAAGGAGCCGGAGAAGGCTGAGCTTTCCCCGGAGGATTACGAGGGTTGGAATCAGCTTCTGGCCGAGAACGAGATCTCGGAGGCGTTCGCAGAAGGGCTGGATCGGTTTGCTTATGAAAGCGGAAGTGCAGTTTTAAAAGAGGTTTCGGATAATGGGAATTACAGCCCATTAAGCCTTTATTACACTCTGGCGCTGGCAGGCTGCGGCGCCCGGGGAAAGACTGCGGATCAGATCCTGGAAAAGTTGGGGGTGAAAGATCAGAAGGAGCTGGCAAAACAGTGCCGGAGGCTTTATCAGTCATATGGATATGGCAGCCAGAGAGATCAGGAAAGAATGGCGCACTATGGTATGGAGGACTATCAAAGCGCCATACAATTGGGCAACTCTTTGTGGATATCCGATCAGCTCAATGTTTATGAAGAGTATCAGAAGCTGGCGGCGGAGAATTTTTTTGCATCCTCCTATGGGGTGGATTTTGGAAAGCCGGATACAGGAAAGCGAATGGGAGAATGGATTGCCCAAAAGACAAACGGCATACTTGCGCCGCAGCTTGATATAGATCCGTCAACGCTTTTAGTTATTCTGAACACATTGTATTTTTATGGCGGATGGGCAGAGCCATTTTCTGAGGAAATGACACAGGAAGATGTATTTTATCTCGAGAATGGAGGACAGGATACGGTGCCTTATCTGAACCGGACGCAGAGGGAAGGAGCCTTCAAAAAAGGAGAAGGCTTTACTTTGTCCTATTTGGCGACGAACAATGGTTGCCGGATGATGTTTCTGTTGCCAGATGAGGGGCGAACCGTGGGAGAATTTTTGGAAAGTCCAGAGAGGCTTAAAGAGGCTCTGGAGGTGGAGGAGGATTGGGTCAGCGGCAAAGTGATCTGGAAGGTCCCGAAATTTGATTTTGGGAGCAGCTATCCCCTGCAGGATATCTTAAAAGCCATGGGAATGGAGCGGATGTTTGATGGACAGGCGGAATTTGGCGGGATTTCTCCGGAGCCGCTGATGGTATCAGATGTGATTCAGGAGACGCATATCGGTGTGGACGAGAATGGAGTGGAAGGTGCGGCTTACACCATGATGGCCATGGCCAGGGGAGCAATGATCGAGAATGAGGAGATCGCCGAGATGATTCTTAACCGCCCGTTTTTGTTTGCTATTCGAGATGATTATCATGGTATCTGGCTGTTTTTGGGAGTGTGCAGGAATCCGGAGGGAGAATCGGAAGAGAGATCGGCACAACAGGATCTGCTTCTGACCTCAGCTCCCCCAATGGGGCTAAAGGATGTATTGTCCAGCAATATGCAGCAGTTTATTGTACAGTCAGGCAATTATTCCTGGAATTGGCTGGAGAACGGAAAGCGGGCAGGCATTGAGGCATGCGGCAGCCATCCTCTGGGCCTCGATCGGGAGAAGACGGATATTTTGAAGATTCCGGATTATAACGGGATTAAGGAGGTGGATTATATTCTCAGCTGCACAAGGATGCCAAAAAGCGTGACTGTCCGGGAGTGGGATATCTCCCAGCTTGGGAAGGCAGAGACAGCAGAACCTTCGGTAAAGGAGTATACCGGAAGTTGGGTGATCCCACTTAAGCCGGATAAGGTTTATGAGCTGATTGCAAGATGGCCGGAGGAGGAACTGGCTAAACAGGGCTTTTTTGGGGAAGCCAGCTATGTAGTGGTGACAGATTGAAGAGCCAATTGTGACATATTTTCGCCCATTCATAACATAGAAGGAATTTTTGTCTGATTTTTGCCGACATATTTAAAAAGTATAGCCATTAAGTAAGAAATACCAGGAAAGCCGGAATTGCTGAGAATAAGGCAATCTGAAAAAGCGAGAAGGAGGAAGCATGGTATCAATTGCGGTTTGTGATGATGAGCTTCTGGAATGCCTGCATCTATCGGCAAGAATCCAAAGTCTGATGGAGGAAATGCGGATATCTTACAGCATTGAGCAGTTCAGCAGTGGAAAAGCGCTTTTAAAGTCCTTGGAACGGTTCGATATGATATTCCTGGATATTCTGATGGAGGAAATGGATGGCATGGAGACGGCCAGGCGATGCCGCGAGCTTGCCTTTAAAAAAATATTAATTTTTCTGTCCTCCAGCCGCAGTTATGTCTTTGATGCTTATGATGTAGAGGCATTTTACTATCTGGTGAAACCGGTGTCGGATGAAAAGCTGAGGAATGTTTTAAAGCGTGCGGTAGAGAAAGAACGGTATTCCAGCCGGGACTATATTATAGTGAGCCAGGAAAGGCAAAAGAGAAAGCTTTTTTTGGATTCTGTATGGTATTTTGAGATCAGGGGCAGGCAGATCGACGTACATCAGGAGCAGGGGAGCTTTACCTATTACGAGCAGATGGGAATTTTGGAGAAACTGCTTGAGGGGAAAGGCTTTTTCCGGTGCCACAAAGGTTATCTGATCAATTTAAAGTATGTAGAAGGATACAACCGGCGGGAAGCGATTCTGGAAAACGGGGAGCGTATCATCATTGCCAGACGCAGATACGAGGCATTTTGCCAGGCAATCCTGGCCTATATGGGAGGGAATGAAAGAATCCTATGAGCAGCGTATCGGGTATGGGGAATGAAATTTTTTCACTTGTTTATTGTCTTTTATATGGCTGGTGCGCTTCCTGTTTTCTGGCCAGATATTTGCAGGGGACGTTTTGGGAGAAAAGAATCTTTACAGGGCTTTTTTCTGGCTGCTATGGGGTGATGATACTCTGTTTAAAGGACAGAGGGATTCCCTACATTCTCTATGCCATGGGCAATCATGCGATGCTTGTGGGACTGACTGTGATGATATTTCGGGGAGAAAAAGAGAAGAAGCTACTGGCAGCTGTAATTCTGGTGGTTGTGACGGAGCTGACTCAAAATTTCAGTGAGTCTTTTCTATGGTGTATGGGGCTGTTTGTGATCCGCATGGCAGCAGAGCATTCTTCGATAGTGCTCATCGAAGCAGGGATTGGAAGAATAATTACCTTGATAATATGCGGGACGAATTTAGCAGCCTTGAATCTTCTGGCAAAGCCTTTGCAACCGCTCTTTATTGATAAGAGGAAAAGCTGGTATTTCTATTTAAGCGTTCCTCTTTTTTGTGTTGTTCTTGTGACAGATCTGGCTAACTGGGCGGCGAGTAATGGCATCATGGTGCATGATTGGGGAAAATATGGATTATATGAAAACCAGTTTTTCAGCCACGGTGCCATGTGTATATTTACCGGATTAGCCATGGCAGCAGCCGGATCTTTTGTATTTGGAATGGAGCGGATGGAGCGGGAAGAGAGGGCGGGAGAACGATATCGATCTCAGGTAAGGTATTATCAGATGATGGAAATGCAGTACAGCCAGACGGAGCGGCTGCGCCATGACATGAAAAACCATATAATTGCCCTGACGAATCTGGTACAGAACCGGCAATGGGAGAAGGCAGGAGCTTATTTGAGAGAGCTGGCAAAGGCCGGCGGGATAGAGGCAGGTGACGAGGTTACCGGGAGCCTGGTAATAGATGCCCTTCTCTACCATAAGAGAAGAGAGGCCGCAGAGAAAGGAATCGACTGGCAGTGTGATGCAAGGCTGCCGGCAGATTGTCCGGTAAAGGAGATCGATCTGTGTATCATAGTGGGAAATATTCTGGATAATGCACTGGAAGCCTGTTCCAGGCTGCAAGGAGAAAACAGGAGAGAGGGCGGGGATGGATCCTTTATCCGGATAGATATCGGAACAAGAAAAAAATATCTTTTTCTGGAGGTGCAAAACCGTACGGATCTGGCAGACGGGTGGGAAAGCAGCCAAAGCAGGAGAGTAAACCCGGGAGAGCATGGATTGGGAGTTGGAAATATCAGGGCCGCCGTTGATGCCTATCATGGGGCAATGCATATGGAAGTGAAAAACAGGGTTTTTACAATAGCAATATTAGTTCCTCTGTATCAGGGTGAACGGCTGAAGTGACCATATGTGTCAAAAAATAGACCTTATATGTCAGGCTTCTAAGCCTTTCTAAGATAACTGCCGAAACAATAGACAGGGCAGAAGAATTATTGGTCCAAGAAAGATTCCAATAAAGGAGGATACAGTATGAATGTAAAGACCATGGAAGGCTTGGCAGGAGCCAGCGCCAGTATGCAAATGATCTCTACTCCGATGAGTGTGGCAGACGAGGCGGAGCGCAAAGGGGATACGGATAAGATGCAGCGGGCGCTGGGCTACGCGGCAGAATTGACAGAACAGGCCAAAGAATATGGCGAAAAAACCGCTCAGGGAATGAAAACAGAGGCAAAAGAGGAAAAGGAAAAAGAAAAGCAGTTACAGGAGGCGCTGACGGAGGCGCGAAGCAAAGAGCGGGAGGAACAAGAAAAACAGCTTGAGGCCAAAAGACAGGAGAAAGCAGGCTTGGATACAGCTGAGATCAGTGAGGCAGGAAAAACTCAGGTCGAAATGGCAGGACAGGTTTTCTCGATGCCTGCCGATAGCGGGCAAAATACCGTCTATGGTAAGTCGGGAGAAGCTGTGGAAGCAGTAAGTGAGACAGGAGATCATGTAGATGTAAGCGCATAAACGTTTTGGTAATTTTATGGCTCAGGGACTTGACATTTTTACGCCCATCCGACATACTTAGGTTACTAAATAATGGAGGCGGTTATGAGACCTAACAAACATGCAGCACATTATATCAATAAGCTGTCAAACAAATTGCGCAGAAGGATTGATGCCTTTTCAAGCAGGGCCGTGTTCAGTGGCTCTCAGGGGAGGGTGCTGCATTTTGTTTTGGCTCAGAATCACGATGTTTTTCAGAAGGATATCGAGGAGGAATTCAGTCTGCGTCCTCCGACGGCAACACAGCTTCTCAAGAAGATGGAACAGGACGGATTGATTCGCCGGGAAGTTATGGCGGAGGATGGACGGCTGAAAAGGATACTTGTCAATGAAAAGGCGTTGCAATATAAGGATGTGGTGATCGAAGATCTTACTAATTTGGAGGAGGAGCTGATTCGGGGGATTTCCCAGGAGAAGATGAATATATTTTTTGAAGTCATTGAGAAAATGATGGAGAATGTTTCGTAGGGAGGCTGGTGCAACATCAAAGATTGCATGCAGGTTACTATGATTATATGCAGGCTGCCTGAAGGGGCGGCTGCATTTTAAAATAAATACTTAGTAAACTAATTTTTGTAGGAGGTTATCCATGAACACAAAAGGCGTTGATTACCTAAACGGGAAGTTGTTCCCCATGATTCTTAAGTTTTCTATCCCGGCGGCGATTTCTCTTTTGATCACAGCGGTCTATAACATTGTGGATCGGATGTTTGTAGGGAATTTTAATGGTACGTCTGCGTTGGCTGGCCTGTCGGTTTGCTTTCCTTTATCATTTATGATGATGGCGTTTGCCTTAACATGCAGTGCGGGAGGTTCCACTTTTTTCAGTCTTTTTTCTGGTCAGAATGAACCAGATAAGATGAACCGGTCTTTTGGGAATGCCCTGGTCATGGTCTGTGGCTTTGAGATTGCCCTCAGTATTGTGCTGCTGCTTTTTCCGGATTTCTTTTTGCGTATTTTTGGAGTTACGCAGACGGCTTATCCTTATGCGATTGCCTACTATCGGATTGTGGCGCTGGGCTGCCTGTTTCAGGGATTGTCCCAATTGTTTTGTGATTTTGTCCGGGTTTCGGGTAAACCGGTTCTGGGAATGTGCGTCACGGGGCTGGGGGCTGTGACCAATATTGCTTTGGATGCATTGTTCATTATTGTGTTTGACTGGGGCGTTGTGGGGGCGGCAGCGGCAACCGTAGCCGGACAGATCGCTTCTGCCCTTTTCGGGGCCTGCCTAGTGTTGGGAAACCGGACGCAGGTGCGTATCACGAAAGGGATTTTCCGTCTGGAAAAGGGATTTTGCTTTCAGATAATTTCCTGCGGTTTTGCGTTTTGGGTGGCTCAGATGGCTATGGGATTTATTAGCCTTGTCTATAACAGCCAATTGGGGAAATATGGCGGAGATATTGCCATCAGTGTCTATGCGGTAGTATCGAGTATTATGACATTTGTGATAATGCCGGCCAGCGGGATCAGCCAGGGAATCCAGCCGATTTTGGGAAATAATTATGGTTCAGGCAGTTATAAAAGGGTGATGTCCACGCTTTTTCAGGCCACGGTTTTTTCCGTTGGCATTACCTGCTTTATCTGGATAGCCGTGATGGTTTTCCCGAGACAGATCTTGGCGGCTTTTGGAGGAACGGAAGAAATGTTCCAGATTGGAATTACCGGCCTGCGGATCAATTTTTGTATTACTCCGGCTTTAGGGTTTGTGATGCTGGCAACTACATTTTTCCAATCTATTAATCGCCCGGGGCCATCGATAGTGATTACCTTGCTCAGGCAAGTGGTTTTTCTGGTGCCGTTTATTTACATACTGCCGGTTTTTCTGGAGATTAACGGGATATTCTTTGCCCAGCCGATCAGTGATCTGCTGGCAACGGTTTTGTCGCTGTATCTGGTGCTGAGGGAGGGGAAAAGATTTAAACTTATATGTGCAGAGGCAGGGGAGAGCAGAGTCATTTAATTAATTTTCTCAGAAGGTACGCCAGGGAAAAAGGAGCGGGAAGAGGTGGGAAATGGTCTGCTGCTTTTTCCGGTTTCGGGATCAAGAAGTCCTAAAATCTCTGATTTTTGCGAAAAACGAAACGAAAATCTTCAAACTCGCAATAAGAAAAAAGCCGGTGGTACATAAACCGATTCTGTGGAGGATATATCCCCTCAGTGAAATGGTTTTTGTACCACCAGCTTTTATGGATCGATGCTTTTTATTATCTGCGAAGGCGGAACATCTGAACGGATTCTTTTAATTCCCCGGCCTGAAGACGAAGCTCCTGGGCGGAGTCAGAGGATTTCTCAGCAGTGGAGGCATTGGTCTGAACCACCTCGGATATCTGTTCCATACCCAGGGTCAGCTGGGTCAGGGATTCCGCCTGCTCTTTGGCGGATTGGGCGATACGCTCCACCACCTCAGTGGACTTTCTGGCTTTGGCGACTCCGGCATCCAATGTTTTGGTGCTGTCAGCCGACAATGCAGTCCCGCGTTCCACCAGGCTGAGAGAATTCTGGATCAGGTTGGTGATATCCTGGGCGGCCTCTGCACTTTTGTTGGCCAGGCTTTGCACCTCGTCGGCTACTACGGCGAAGCCTTTTCCGGCACTGCCGGCGCGGGCGGCTTCTACGGCGGCATTGAGAGCCAGGATATTAGTCTGGAAGGAGATATCTTCAATTGTCTTGATAATTCCGCTGATCTGCTGGGAGGATTTGGAGATATCTCCCATGGCCATGGTCAGATCAGCCATCTTTTGGTTACAGGTTTCGAGCTGTGTCGCGGTATCAATTGATAATTTACGGGCATTGTCAGCATCTGTGGAGGTGCTGTTGACCTGGCTGGAAAGATCCTGGATACTGGCGGACAGCTCCTCAACGGCAGAAGCCTGAGCGACTGCGCCGTTAGAAAGAGTCTGAGAGTCGGAAGCCATTTTTTCCGATTCTGTGGAAACCTGTTCTGCTGTCTGGTTAATCCGTGATAAAGCCTGGTTGAGGGAATTCAGTATCTGCCCCATGGCCAGCTGAATCGGCTGAAATTCACCGCGGTAATCATTGCCAATGGACAAATCCATCTGTCCTTGCGCCATTTGGGTCAGCTTGGAGTTGATATCGGAAATGTATTTTTTTAACTCCCTTTTTGTCTCATGGATGGAGGCGACCAACATTCCGATCTCAGAGGTATCCGGCTCAAGCGCAAAGGGGGCGGAGAGATTGCCTCTGGAGATCTCACCCATCTGATCACGAACCGCGATCACAGGAACGAGAATTCGTTTTTTGGTAATTGTCATGACAATAAGCTGCATGATTCCCACTACAATCATGAAGAGAAAGATAATTCCCATAATAATATCGGATTCCAGAGTCAGCTTATCGACCTGTGCCTTGGAACGGGTCTCCAGATCATTTAAAAATTGTTCTTTCAGGGCATTAATATTTGCTGTGACGGAGCTATAGTCAGAGCCATATACATAGGCCAGGGCTTCTGCCATCTGGCCGGCTTGAACCTGCTCCATAGCGCCCTCTTCCAGGGGAACTAAGTTGTTGGAAAGCGCGGACATCTGATCGATCATGGCCTGTTCGCTGGCAGTGATGCCGATTTCCTGCATGGCGGCAACACCCAGATCCCGGTTTTTTAGGTTATTAATTTCATTCCAGTAATTATCGAAGTGTACCTGGTCTCCGGTGGAGGCATAGGCCCGTACTTCATTGGTGAGATAGGCGGAACCGTTCATAAAACGATTGGCATTATAGGTCAGGTTAAATCTGTCTGCATTGGCGTCATTTAATTTCCCCTTTATATTTCCGTAGGCAAATAGAAGGAGGATCATCAAAAAAAGAGACGTCAAAGAAATACCGTTTAAAATCATGTTTAATTTTGATTGATTCATTGCTTTTTTCATTTTCTTCGATTGTCCTTTCCCTTTCACATTCCGTAACTTCTTTCAGTTTACACAAAATGACAGAGAAATTCAACCGGTTTTTCGACTTTGCCAGTTGGATTTTTAAGTTTTTCACTTCATGTCTAAAGATTACGAATTCTTAGTGAATAACATTGTCTCGCTTTACCAGGTATGGTATAATGTCCACGAAAGCGAAAGTGAGCGCAGCCTCTGCGCCCCAAAAAGCATCTGGCAAAAAGGAGAAGAAAAATGAACACCCAAATGATAGATTATGCCAAATCGCTGTCTCAATCCAGCAGAGAAAGAAGGCGCGATTTTCATCGGTATGCAGAAACTGCATGGCTGGAGATGAGGACGTCAGCTATTATCAATAAGACATTGGCAGAGCTGGGATATGAGGTAGTGACGGGCAAGGCATTGTGTCTGGAAGAAGCGCGTATCGGAGTTCCGTCGTCAGAGGAATTAAAAGCCCATGCAAAGCTGGTTTGCGGGCAGGGCGTGCCAGAAGAATATCTGACAGAAGAAATGAAGGAAGGCTTTACCGGGGCTATGGGAATTTTGCGATGTGGTCCGGGACCGGTGGTCGCGTTGCGGTTTGATATTGATGCCCTGGGGCTGATTGAAGAAGAGAAGGAGTCCCACCGGCCTTTTAGAGAAGGATTTTCTTCCGTAAACAGAGGGACCATGCACGCCTGCGGCCATGACGGGCATGCGGCCATTGGCCTTGGGGTGGCGGAGCTTCTGGTGAAGATTAAGAAAGAATTGCATGGGACGGTTAAGCTGATTTTCCAGCCAGGAGAAGAGGGCGCTAAAGGAGCTAGAGCCATCGTAGCTCATGGACATCTGGATGATGTGGATTATTTTATAGGAACACATATTGCGCCTGCCGGGGAGCTGGATGACGGCGATGTGACGCCGGGGACCTGGGGTTCTCTTGCCACAAGCAAATATGATGCCCACTTTTACGGAGAGGCCGCCCATGCAGGAGGATTTCCGGAGAAAGGGAGAAGTGCGATTGTGGCGGCGGCCAATGCCGTTTTGAATCTGACAGCACTCCCCAGGCATAGTGGCGGGATTTCACGGGTAAATGTAGGTACGATTCAGGGAGGGACCGGAAGAAATGTAGTTCCGGGTCATGCCATGATTCAATTTGAAGTGCGGGGGGAGACTACGGAGATTAACCGGTATATGGCTCAGGAAGCAGTGCGGATCTGCAATGGCGCCGCCCAGATGAATGGATGCACCTGTAAAATGATACTTCAGGGAGGCGCAGAGTCCCAGCACAGTGACGAGGATTTTCTGGAACAGATTGCAGGAATTGTGGAGCGGGAACTCCCTCATCTGCGTGTCAGCAGCTGCCGGAATGCCAGGAATTGGGGCAGTGAGGATATTTCCCTGATGATGAACCGGGTTCAGGAGCATGGCGGGAAGGCAACTTATATGCGCTCTGTGACCCCGATGGCTTCCGCCCAGCATACCACGGCTTTTGATTTTGATGAAAAGGTACTGGTGGAGGCGATTGAGGTGTTTGCCGCTGTCGTTTGGGTATTGTGCGGGAAGGACAATCCGGATTTTTAGGATGATTCTTTAAAAGATGGGAGAGGAAAATGGCTTATGCATTTTATGGCTGGAACCAGGGAGAAGTTCCGGCAATTACCAGTGAATTTGGGGAAATCTGGACTCCCTGCAGGTTATATGATGCGCTTTTTAGCATCTGGTGCGAATATACCTGTGCGCCCAGGCTGCGGGAGAAATGGAGCGAAGAGAACCGGACGTTAGGCCAATGCTCCATCACGGCGTTTTTGGCTCAGGATATATTCGGCGGCAAAGTATACGGAATCCCGCTTCCCGGCGGCAATTACCATTGTTATAATGATGTGGATGGCTGTGTATTTGATCTCACCAGTGAACAATTTGGAGAAAAGGTGTTAAACTATGAAAACAACCCGGAGCAGTTTCGTGAAGTGCACTTCGCAAAAGAAGAGAAGCGCCAGCGGTACGAGTTTCTGAAGGCAGAGTTCAGAAAAAAATATTTTAAAGCTCAGGTTTATGCAAAGGAAATCCAGAGTGGGAAGGATAGATAAATGGAAAAAAACGAACAATGGCTTCAATGGGCAGTAGAATTACAGAGTATTGCCCAGGCAGGGCTATTCTATGGGAAAGATGTTTTTGAGCAGGAGCGATATGAAAGAATCCGTACCATTGCCGCTGAAATGATAAGCTATAAAACCGATATTCCCTTGGAAAAGGTGAAAGATTTATTCTGCAATGAGATTGGCTACCAGACTCCAAAGATTGATACCAGAGCGGCGATTTTCAAGGGGGATAAGATCCTGCTTGTGAAAGAGAACAACGGCACCTGGTCCTTGCCGGGAGGCTGGGTAGACGTGGGGCTGTCAGTGAAGGAGAATGTGATTAAGGAGGTAAAAGAAGAGGCGGGGCTTGTGGTTGTGGCGGATAAGCTCATTGCCGTCCAGGACAGGGAAAAACACAATCTGCCTGTCTATGCCTATAAGGTTTGTAAAATATTTATTCTCTGTTCTGTGATTGGCGGCTCGTTTGAGCAGAATATAGAAACCACAGAGAGCCGGTATTTTGGAATAGAAGAGCTGCCGGTTTTAGCTGAGGAAAAGAACAATGAAGAGCAGGTACGCATGTGTTTTGAAGCATTCCGGTCAGATAACTGGGTTGCTTTGCTGGAATAGGAGCAATATGAAAAAGGCGTTTGAGAAGTTCGGTTATGCGCAGAAAAGATGGTTTATTCTGGCAATCTGCTGGCCCCTTTTGTGCCTGGTTTTTGCAGCAATCATTATCTGCCAGCCGGGACGGGAAGGAGAAGAACAGATAGCTGACATTGGATTTACCCTGTTGCCCTTGATTTTTTTTGCAATCGGGATGAGGATACAATATCGTTTGCTGAAGGAACGGAAAAATGCGGTTGTCCTGACGGTTGCCACGGTTATTTCTGTGGAAAACAGAGTAATGATAGGGCGGGGAAATAAGAGGATCTATCGTCCGGAATTTGAGTTCCAGGTGGGAGGAACAACGTATCGTGTCAAGTCCCCCAGCGGCTTTGGCCGAAGCTATGTGAAAAAAGGGGAGCAGGTAGAGCTATACTATGCCGCAGACAACCCCCATGTTTTTTATGTCCCGGTTATGCAAAGGCATGATAAACGCTGGGCTATGCTTTTGTGTGGTGTTGGAATGCTGTATCCTTTGGTCGGGCTGTTTGCTCCACAGATTCGGGAAATATTTGCATTTTTGGAATAAGAGCTGGCATCGGGCAAAAAGAAAAAATATTTTACCAGGGGAGTTGTGGTTCTTATGGAAGAAAGATTAAAAAAGCAACTGGCTTTTGCATTGGAGATGGATAAGGAAAAGAATATTTTCCGCCAGACTCATTTATCCGGCCATGGAAGAAATGAAAATGACGCGGAGCATGCCTGGCATATGGCGGTGATGGCGTATCTTTTAAGAGAATACTCAAATGAAGAGGTCGATATTGCCAGAGTGATGATTCTGTGCCTGATTCATGATATTGTAGAGATAGAATCCGGTGATACCTATGCATACGATGAGGAAAATTTAAAAACACAAAAACAGAGAGAGGATGCAGCAAAGGAAAAAATCTATTCCCTTTTGCCGGAGGATCAGAAACGAGAATTCATCTCCCTGTTTGACGAGTTTGAGGAGAACCGCACGGCAGAGGCAAGGTTTGCTCATGCGATGGATAATCTGCAGCCATTGCTTTTGAACAACAGTAATGATGGAGGGGACTGGAAAGAACATAAGGTTACCTCAAAACAGGTGTATGGAAGGCATGAAAAGACGAAAGCAGGTTCGGAAAGGCTGTATCAGGCAGCCGATGAGATTATTCGGGAAAATATAAGAAAAGGGAACCTGAAATGGACATAAATTTTCGCAAAATATTTATCATAATCAATATTCTTTTGTATTTGCCTGTGATGATGCTGGTGTGGACGGGATTCAGCGGCCGGGATTATTCCCTGGAACAGAAGGAAAACAGCCGCCTGATCGGGGTGAGCTATATGACGATGAATAATGAGTTCTACAAAATCCTGAATGAAGAGATCAGTAATCAGGTGGAGATAGCAGGGGACCGAATGGTGTTGCGGGATCCTGCGCTGAATGTGGATCGGCAGATTGAGCAGATTGAAGAGATGCTGCAAATGGGGATTGATGTTTTAGTGGTGACGCCGGTGGACTGGCAAAGCCTGTCTGGTATCCTGAGAAAGGCAAAAGAGCAGGGAGTTTTCATTGTGGTGGTGGATACCGATCTGGATGAGGAGAGTGCGGCAGACTGTACTATCACTTCGGATAATTACAGTGCCGGTTATTTGGTTGGACAGTATTTTCGGGAGCAAAATAAAGAAGCGGATCTGATTGTGATGACTCATGATGCGGCAAAATCCGGCCAGGACAGAGTACAGGGTTTTCTGGATGCAGTGGGGAAAAGCGATGGTATCCAGGTGGTAAAAAGCATTAATTGTGACGGCCAGCTGGAGATTGCCATGCCAAAGATGCAGCAGGTGATAGAGGAGGGTGTTTTATTTGACAGTGTATTCTGCCTCAATGATTTGGCAGCTGTCGGGGTAGCGGCGGCTTTGGATGAGCATGGGCTGCTAAAGCAGGTGCAGGTGTATGGTATCGATGCCTCCCCGGATGCCAAGGCTTTGATCAAAGAGGGGATGATGTCGGCGTCAGCGGCTCAGTTTCCGTCCCGGATTGGCCAGATAGCAGCCAATGTTGTTTATCGCCTTTTAAACGGGGAAACGGTGGAGCGAACGATTCAGGTGCCGGTAGAGCTGGTAACACAGGAAAATGTAGAACGGTACAGCATTGATCGCTGGCAATAGGGAAAGAGGAATAGGGAGATGGATAAGAATCGCTTTCCGGATATTGTGCTGGATACTATGAAAAACCTCAATATGGTTATTATTCTGTATTTGACTATGGTGACTGTACATAGCCTGTCTGGTTATATATACGAAAATTCCGCCATGGATTTTTTGATGCGGGTAAAACGGACGCCTATGGAGCCATGGAAGCTTCCGATTCTGTCTGTGGGGCTGTATTTGTGCCTGCTCCTTTTATTGTCCATCCGCTGCCAAAGGAAGACCGGTTTTTTGCTGAAAACGATTCTGGAATTGGGGATTGTGTTTGCCATCAGTTATGTGTTGAATTTTAGCTATACAGGTATGGCGTTTTTGATTATCGCCGATACCATGGGCCATTTTTCCGACATGAAGCAGAGGCTGATTCTGATGGCATCCATCTGTGCGGTCTATATCCTGCTGGACTATGATCTGCTGTCGGCGGGTCACCCTATCATTTCGATAGAATCCTGCTGGGCCTATTATAGCAAGGAGATGCGATCCCTGTTGTTGGGGATCCGAAACATCCTGAATTCACTCAATATGATTGTTTTTATCATCTACGCGGTAGGGCTGATACTGACAGAGGTAAGGGAGAAAGAGCGGGTATTGGGACTGAATGAGAGGTTGAATACGGCGAACCAGGAATTGCAGGCGGCGAATGAAAAGCTGGAGGAGTATGCGAGGGAGACGGAAAAGGCGGCCGAGACAAGAGAGAGAAACCGCCTTGCCAGGGAGATTCATGACACGCTGGGACATTCCCTGACCGGAATTATTACCGGAATCGACGCCTGCGTCATGTTGGTGGATGTGGCTCCGGAGGCCACTAAGGAACAGCTAAAGGCGATTGCCGGTGTAGCCAGGCAGGGAATCAAGGATGTCCGGCGCTCCGTGAAGGCGCTTCGGCCGGATGCGCTGGAAAGCCTGAATCTGAAATCAGCCCTGATTCAGATGATGGAGGAGACGAAGCGCTCTACAGGAGTGGAGATTACTTACCAGATAGAACCGGCATTAAAGGGCTTTAATAAGGATGAGGAGGATGTGATCTATCGGATTGTACAGGAGTCCATTACCAATGCTATCCGGCATGGCAGGGCAGATCAGGTGGCAGTTTATATAAGCCGGAACTTTAATATGCTGGAGATTCATATCGAGGATAATGGAGTGGGCTGCAATAATATACAAAAAGGGTTTGGCCTGCATCATATGGAGGAACGGCTGGAAATGCTGAAGGGTACGCTGTCCTATCACGGAGATCATGGTTTCGTCATAGATGCGAGCATTCCAATCCGATGGGGAACGGAGGAGGAAAATGATTAAAATATTAATTGCAGATGACCAGGAACTGATTCGGCAGAGCCTTATGATCATTTTAAACAGCGAAAACAATTTTGAAGTGACCGATGCGGTAGCTAACGGGGTGGAAGTGATACGTTCTGTGCGAAAAGAAAAGCCGGATGTGATACTGATGGATATCCGGATGCCGGAAATGGACGGGGTAGTCTGTACCCAGATTATAAAAGAGAATTATCCGGATATCAAAATCATCATCCTGACTACCTTTGACGATGATGAATATGTATTTAATGCGTTGAAATATGGCGCCAGCGGTTATCTCCTCAAGGGGATTTCCATGAAAGAGCTGACAGAAGCGATTCACAAGGTTTATCATGGTACGGCAATGATTAATGAAGATATTGCCTCCAAGGTGATCCGTCTGTTTTCCAGGATGGCACAGTCGAATGTAGCCATTCAGGTGGATGAGCAGCAGTCGGCCAGCTTAAAGGAAAGCGAATGGCAGGTTATTGTGCAGGTGGGAAGTGGTTTGTCCAACAAAGAGATTGCCGCCAAGCTGAATCTGTCTGACGGGACCGTGAGAAACTGTATCAGCACGGTTTTGAGCAAACTGAACCTGCGGGATCGGACACAGCTTGCTATATGGGCAGTACAGACAGGCGCGATCAATAAAGTCCTTGGAGATGGGAGCTAATGGAATACAAAGAAATGAGGAATGAAACAGATAAAACGTATGGTATTCGGGCAGGAATCTGCGTTCTCCTTTTGCTATTTATATGGATGATTGCCAGCGACGCCTACAAAATGCTGCCGGGCTTTTATGAAAAAGTAATACGCATCGGTGTATTTAGTGACAGCTACTGGAATGTGCAAAATGGTTATTCCTATCAAATATTAGAAGATGCGATAGAAGAGTTTGAAAAGCAGCATCCGGGTACTCGGGTGGAATACGTGAGCGGTATCATTCGGGAGGATTATTCGGAATGGCTGTCTGAACAGATGATGAGAGGAACGGCTCCGGATATTTTCTTTGTGCCGGGAGAGCATTTTAATGATTTTGCAGAAGCAGGGGTATTGAGAGATTTGACTCCTTTTATAGAAGGAGACAGGGAGTTTTTTCCGGAGAGATATTACACTTCTGCTTATAATTATGGAAATTATGAAGGTGTGCAGTATGCCCTGCCCTACGAGTGCGCGCCCAAGCTGATGTTTGTCAACAAGAGTATTTTGCAACAGGAGGGCCTTGCAATGCCGGAAAACCAGTGGACCTGGGAGGATTTTTATCAAATTTGCCGGCAAGTGACAAGGGATACGGACGGAAACGGCACCGTTGACCAGTTCGGAACGGTGGGTTATACCTGGGAGGATGCTTTTGATTCCAATGGGGTTACGCTGTTTGACGAGAAGGGGACAGAGTGCTACCTGACTGACGAGAGGGCCAAAGCAGCGATTTCCTTTATTGGGAAAATGGAGGCGCTGAACGGAGGATACAGTGTTTCCAGCAAGGAGTTTGCTCTGGGAAATGTTGCCTTTCAGCCCATGTTGTTTTCGGAATACCGGGCATATAAGTCCTATCCGCTGAGCATAAAAAAATATTCGGGATTTGAGTGGGATTGTGTGGCGATGCCTGCCGGTCCGGAGGGGCGAAACATTTCCCGCCTGGACACACTGACTCTGGCGATGAGCAAAACGACGATCCATAAGCAGGATGCATGGGAACTGATGAAATTCCTCACAGGCGATGAGCGGATTCAGTCGGAGATCTTCAGCTATTCAGAGGGCGTGTCCGTGCTTTGGGAGGTTGTTGAGTCAGAGGAAAACCAGAAGTTTTTCGCGAAAGACTCTGATACGGGAAATGTATTAAGTCTTTCTGTATTAAGTGAGGCAGTGGAACAGGCGGTTGTGATTCCCCGGTTTCATGATTATGACAGTGCGGTAGCGGAGGTTGACCGGGCAGTCAGGAATATTCTGGAGGGCAGTTTGAACATCAACAGGGAGACGATTATCCAGAACCGGAAGGTGAACCATTATTTGAAAGAGAAGCAATAGGGAATATAGCATATGACAAATGTCATGAAAAGAAATGACACATGGCGGACAGAAGGAGTGACACATGTTAGGTGAACATGTGCCACTTTTTTTGTATACTGAAACCACGATAAAACAAAAGCGTAACGGTTCAGGGAAGAAAAACGGTTACGGAAAAATTTCTTAGTAGGGAGGCAAAAAATGAAGTACATATTGCTGGTAAGCCATGGGACCATGGCGCAAGGGGTGCACAGCGTACTGGAAATGTTGGTGGGGGAGGGCAGGGAGGATATCCTGTCCACAAGCCTGAAGAACGGTATGGGTGCTGATGAGCTTGCAGAGAATGTGCGCAAGTGTGTTTCTGTAGTTAAGGAGGAAGATGAGCTTTTGGTGTTTGCGGATATGATCGGAGGCTCTCCTCTGACTACCACGGCCAATGTGTTGGCAGAGGAAGGGCTTTTGAACCGCACTACTATGGTGGGAGGCATGAATTTGCCGCTGGTGGTCAGTGCCATTGTTTCCAAGGATAGTGTAGATAGCAGGACTCTTGTTGATATGCTGATTCCGGAAGCAAGAGAAGCACTTCGGGAGTTTACTGTGGCAACTGGTGAAGGCGAGGACGAAATCTGAGGACAGCGGAGACAGCAAGCAGAGAGGCGCATTAGGGCATCAAGAAAGGGTTTCAGGAAAATTTTAAAGAAAATAAAAAAATTCAGGAGGAAATAATTATGGCAATCTCATTTATCCGTGTGGATGACAGAATGATTCATGGACAGACTTGTACTAGGTGGGCGTTGGAATATCCCTGCGACGGGCTGATAGCTGTCAACAATGCAGCGGCAAAGAACCCGGTTTTGAAGTCTGCTTATAAGAGCGCAAGTGGAAAAAAGACTTTTGTGTGGTCATTGGAGGAATTTAAGGAAAAGAGTGAGAAGGTTTTAAAGAGCAAGGATAATTATTTCCTCATCACCAAAAACCCTCTGGATATGGAGACGATTCTGGTGGAGCAAGGATTAAAGCCGGGAATCAGCACTGTGATCATCGGGCCGTGCAATGACCGGCCGGGGACGACGAAGCTGGGAAATAACCAGTCCATCACCCAGGAGGAAGCGCAGGCTCTGGAAAATATTATGAATGCAGGATATGAGGTGGAGTTTGCTCTTTTAAAGGATGAGGCAATCGGTAACTGGAAAAAATTCAGAGGCCAGTTTGGGTTTCACTAAGGAGGGAAAATTATGACAATCAGTTGGTTACAGGCAGCGCTGCTGGGGTTGTTTGCATGTCTGTCGAGTATGCCCGGCATGGGCGGTTCATCGGTTGGTAACTACACATTTGGAAGACCCTTGATCGGCGGTTTTATATGCGGCCTGATCCTGGGAGATATGACGTCCGGCATCCTGGTAGGATGCGCCATGCAGGTGGTTTACATTGCACTGGTCACTCCCGGCGGCACCGTGTCGGCTGATGTCCGTGCAGTCAGCTACATCGGGATTCCCCTGGCTATGGTTGCACTGAAAAGCTATGGGCTGGAAGCTACATCCGTCGAGGGTGCGGCGCTGGCCACTTCCTTTGGCGCCATGGTGGGAACTCTGGGAACCGTGCTGTTTTATGGAACAGCCACCGTCAATCTGGCATGGCAGCATATAGGATGGCAGGCAGTAGAAAAGCGGGATTATCACAAATTATATATCGTTGACATGGTTCTTCCCTGGGTGTCCCACTTTATCTGTTCCTTCATTCCCACTCTGATTATGTGTAAAATGGGAACTAGCGTGGTAGAGCTGATTAAGACGACACTCCCGATGGACGGGATTGCCATGAAGACTTTGTTTACGGTAGGCTCCCTGCTTCCCTGTGTAGGTATTGCGATTCTGTTAAAGCAGATTGTAAAACAAGTGACAGACTTTATTCCCTATCTGTTTGGCTTTACTTTGGCGGCATCTATGGGAATCAACCTGGTATCGGCAACCGTAATTGCCGGAATGTTTGCAGTCATTAACTATAAGATTAAAATGCTGTCCGTAAGCAAAGCTGCAGTTGCCGGCGGCTATGATGATGACGAGGAGGATATCTGATATGGAGAAGAAGCTGTCGAAAAAGGCTCTTACAAAGTCATTTCATAATTGGTTCTATGGACATTTGACCTGTTTTTCCCAGGAACACATGCAGACCTTCGGATATCTGTGTTCTATGCTTCCTCTGGTGGAGGATTTGTATGATAATGAAGACGATAAAGCAAAGGCGATGAATACCTATACGGCATTCTTTAATACAGAGCCTCAGCTTGGCACCCTGATTGTAGGGATTACCGCCGGCCTGGAGGAGGCAAGGGCAAGCGGAACCGAGGATGTGGATGATGAGACTATCAACGGCCTGCGAGCCGGTCTGATGGGACCGATAGCCGGAATCGGTGATTCCCTGGTGGTAGGAACTGTGATTCCCATTCTCTTGGGTATTGCCATGGGAATGTCAACCGGTGGCTCTCCGCTGGGAGCTATTTTCTACATTATTGTCTGGAATTTGTTTGCTTATTTGGGAATGCGGTTTCTGTATTTTAAGGGATATAGCCTTGGCACCAAAGCCGTGGAATTTCTGATTGGCGCTCAGGGAGATGCCATCCGGGAGTCGGTTTCTATCCTTGGCGGGATGGTGATCGGTGCGGTATCCGCAACCTGGGTCAGCGTCACCACATCCTTGCAGCTTTTAAATGAGGCAGGAGAACCCTATTTGGTGCTGCAGGACAAATTAAATGAAGTATTTCCCGGTCTTTTGACAGCGGTTTTTGTAATTGCCTGCTGGTTTTTGATGGCGAAGAAACGGATGTCGCCGATCAAGGTTATGCTGCTTTTAGTGGTGGTTGCATTTGTTGGCGTGCTGCTGGGATTCTTTAATCCGGGACTTGTTTACTAGGGAGGCGATGTCATGAATGTGACAGAAAGAAACCAGCTATTCCAGGAAGCAGCCCTCCAGACGAAAGCCCTTGGAAAAATTGAGAGATGGAAAAAGATTGCGCTTGCCCTGTCAGCCCTGGGCGTGGCATTTACTTATGCAGGATATGCAGGGCAGCTTCCCCATCCTTTCTATGGTATTTCAGGCATTACACTGATTCTTGCAGGCACGGGAAGCGCAGCAGTGATTAATCTGGGTATTCGAAACGGAAAACGCAATGTAGAAAAGATTTTAGGCCTGTTGGAGATGAATAAGTCATGTCATATAAGCTGATTTGTTTAGATGTGGACGGAACCCTTTTGAATGATGAAAAAAGGGTTCCGGAACCGGTGAAGGAAAGCCTGCAAAAAGCACACAGGATGGGGATACCGATTGCACTGGTTACAGGAAGGATGCCGGTGGCAGCCGAGCTGGTGGAGAAGGAGCTCTCGATTCCCTGTATCAAGGCTTGTAGTGCAGGAACATATATTCTTCAAGGGGAGGAATGTATCCATGCGAGATATCTTCCTTTAGAGGCGGCACAAAGAATTTATGAGAATTTTTTGGCCGACGAACATCTTCCACTCTGGATTTTCCGGGGGAGAAAATGGTATGTGACAAGCGTGGATTTTTATGTGGAACGGGAGAGCCGAATCATTTGTCATGAGCCGGAACTTGTGGATATGGAAACACTTGCAAGGGAGTGGAGAATACAGGGAAGAGAACCCAATAAACTGCTGATTGGCGCGAATCCCGAAACGATTTGCCACATTCAGGAGAGAATGAAAGTTGAGGGGCTTTCAGGGGTTGATATGGCTCGTTCGGCAGATATTTATCTTGAAATATTTCCTGAGGGCGCCACAAAAGGGGAGGCTTTGGAGGCGATTTGCAAAAAGCTGGCCATCCGTCCGGAGGAAACCATCGCCTTTGGCGATCAGGAATTGGACATTCCGATGCTCAAAAAGGCAGGCACAGCGATTGCTATGGGAAACGCCATTCAGGAGGTAAAAGAGGTGGCAGATTTCGTCACAAAGAGCAACAATGATGCAGGAATCGCCTTTGCCCTGGAGCGATATTTGGCCATAAAATAAAAGGGGAGAAAATGTATGGTTAAATTTGAATTTCAGGTAAAGGATTCTGCCGGCCTTTTGCCGGAGGCGGCGGGAAAACTGGTACGAGAAACGATCCTCTGTACCAGTAAGGTGCGGATAAGAAAGGGAGAAAAAAGCGGCGATGCCAAACTGATTTTTCATGTGCTTTCTCTTTCCGCAAAGGCCGGTGATATACTGGAGCTTTCACTGCAGGGCGAAAAGGAGCAGGAGGAAGCGGCAAGGCTGAAGGAATTTATAGAAATGAATTTATAAGGGAGATTGAAAAATAGGTCATTTACCATTTCCCGATCCCGTGTTCGGACGGTTCCCGTACACGGGATTTTTTTGCTTTATAGGAAATTGCGTCCTATAAGAAAAAATCCTCCGGAAAATACGTCCTATGCGCATAATGGGAATGGTAAAAGACTTATTTTGCAACCAATGTCATTAAGTCTCGCTCCTTGTTCCATGGCGTACCTTCCGAGAAAACCAATGAAATGATATTTCATTTTTTCATAATATGTCTTTCTTTTATGAGCAGTTTCAGGTAAAATAAAAATTATCGTATATGTTTTCTGATATTGAAGCTTTATAAAGAAAGGATATGATGGATGGTTGTTTTTTTATGTATCTTAATACTGGCTTTTTGTGTCCTGTTATTCTTACTTTTGAAGAAAATAGAAAAAAGGGAACGGATAGTGATCGCGGTAATCTTTCTTACGGGATATTTTTTGACAAATCCTCAGTTCTTCCCGTTTTCCTGGTTCCCCGGGGCATTGCTTTTGGCATTGCCGCCGGGAAGCGAGACGATTTGCTATGAGGAAGATGTGACGGAAGCGGGGAGACAAATGTTGCGGGATTGCTTTGGAAAGGACGCTGTGCTTTCCGAAGGGGTAAAGAAAGAGCGCCGTTATTTTGACGAATGTGATGGTGTAAATATTATTCAGCAATACAAGGAATGGACGCTTTCTTATAGAAATGTGGAAGGGAAAAGCAGCACATTTGTGTTTGATAACTGCCGTTGGGAATTTAATGAAAAAAGTATTGAGAACGCCATGGAGGAATATTTTTCTGAATTGATGGAGGAATTTTATAAAGAAAAATTCTGGAATGAAACAGTTGCGGGAATATCTGGTTTTCGGGAAGCTGACAGCACGCTTGATTTGCGGGAATATTCGATTTCGGTCTCGCGGGATGTACCGGAATCTTCGGTTATGTATGATAATATACAACAATATTCTCTGGCGGACAACATAGATTTTACGCAAATACAATATCAGGATGTTTTTAAAAAGTTCCCATATAGGTTGAATCTGTATCTCTATGTGGATTATGAAAGCAGTGAGAAACAGAAAAGAGAGCGGCAGCGCGAGGACACGGAAAGAAAATTACGGCAAATGACAGAGAAAATGATTTCCTATACAGATCATTCCCTCAATGCTGTCATAAACGTCAGCATGATGGATGAGGACGGATATGCGGATGCTTTCCGTATTGCTATTGTGGGAGGAGAATATTTTATCAATGATGAGGAGGACGGTTATGAGATTGCCCTCTATGAAAATTTTTTCGGAAGCGAATCCAGGTAGCGATAAGGCAAACGGCAGTGAAGAAAATGAGGATAAACGAATAAGGAGACAAGAATATGAGAAGAAAAGACAGAGAAATTACAGATTTTAATGAGATTATTGAGATCATCAAGAAATGTGATGTTTGCAGAATCGCTTTAAACGACGAAGATTTCCCCTATATTGTTCCTCTTAATTTTGGGTTGGATGTACAGGGAGAGCAGGTTTTCTTTTATTTCCATGCTGCCATGGAGGGGAAAAAGCTGGATTTGATTGCCAGGGATAACCGGGCAACCTTCGAGATGGATTGTGATCACAATTTTATCCTTTATGAGGAGCGGATGAGCTGTACGATGGGATATGCAAGCGTGATTGGTCATGGAACGATAGAGACAGTAAAAGACGAGGATAAATATGAGGCATTGAAAATTCTGATGAGGCAATACCATGCAGAGGACTTTCCGTTCAATACGGATATGATAAAAGTTACTACGGTCCTGAAAATGACTGTGACAGATATGACAGGAAAGAGAAGAAATAATATTCATTGACAATAGAAGCAAGATGTCTCAATTCCGCTAAAGGGAGAAAATTTTATGAAAAAAGGAAGAAATATATCTCAAATTAAGCTGTCTGATAAACAGAAGGAAAAGCTGAAGGATGAAATAACAGCCTTTTATCTGGATGTGCGGGGAGAGGAGATCGGGATGATTGAACAGCTTCAGTTATTGGAGCTATTCGAGGAGAAAATGGCGCCGGTTATTTATAACCGGGCGCTTGACGATGTCAAGAGATGGTTTGGCCAGATGATGGAAAACCTGGATTCGGACTATTATACTTTATATAAAAATGAGGATTGAAAATTTTTATATATGCTTTTGCCTGGCATCATGATTTTAACGGGATGCGCCAATGAGAAAAAAGGAAAGGAAAAGCGATAATGGAGTTGACATCTATGATGAATATAGGTAAGGAAATGGCAAAGAAGCTGGATGCTGTGGGGATAGGCTCGGCAGAAGAATTGACCCGTTCGGGCGCAGAAACGGCTTTCCTGAAATTAAAAAAACGGTATCCGAATGTCTGCCTGGTACATTTATATGCCCTGGAAGGAGCGATCTGCAATATAGAATTCAACAGCATTCCGGAGAGGAGGAAAAAAGAGCTGAAAGAGTTCAGTGATTTTTTAAAGAAATAATGGAAAAAAGGATATGTGAGACAGAACGGCTCTATCTGCGAGAGATGATGCCATCAGATTTTGCCGCCCTCTGCAAAATTCTGCAGGACGAAAAAGCGATGTATGCATATGAGGGCGCATTTGGCGATGAAGAAGTAAAGGAATGGCTTGGCCGGCAGCTCTCCCGCTATCAGAGATGGGGCTTTGGATTATGGGCTGTGGTATTAAAAGAAACAGGAGAGATGATAGGACAGTGCGGCCTGACTATGCAGCCATGGAAGGAGAGGGAGATGCTGGAAATCGGCTATCTTTTTCAGCGGGCCTTCTGGCATAAGGGGTATGCAACGGAAGCGGCGAAAGCGTGTAAGGATTATGCTTTTGAGGTATTGGATGCCAGGGAGGTCTGTTCAATAATTCGCGATACTAATATTGCTTCTAAAAAAGTGGCTGTCAGAAATGGCATGGTTAAGGTGGATACCTGGGTTAAGCATTATCGCGGGATAGATATGCCCCATGAACGGTATGTGGCGGTTCGGATATAAGAAATTTACGGATTTGCCGGGGAAAACCAGAAGAGAAGGAGAGAGAACGGTATGAGACAATGGACGCAGGCGGCGATTGTGGGAATGGGAGCCTTGGGGATGATGTATGGGGAGCGGATTGCTGAAAGACTGGGAATAGAGGTAGTTTGCTTTGTAGCGGATGAGGAGAGAACCCGGCGCTATCAGCAGATGGGTTTTGTGGTAAATGGGGATACCAGACATTTTGCCATCCGGGAGAATAAGGAGATGGAACCAGTGGATCTGGTGATTGTGGCGGTGAAAGGGACAGGGCTTTTGGCAGCACTGGATGTGATGGCGCCATGCGTGGGGCCGGATACCACGATTATCTCAGTATTAAATGGCATTAGCAGCGAGGAGATCATCGGAGAGCGGTTTGGCAGAGAAAAGGTGATTTGTTGTATTGCGCAGGGAATGGATGCGGTGAAGTTTGGAGGTGTTCTTAATTATTCCCGGTTTGGAGAGCTTCGGATCGGGATCCTAAAAGAGAATGCTTCCGGCGAAGGAGGGACAGAAAAGGAGCAGGAGATTGCTCAGCAGGAGCGTCTGCAGGCTTTGGAAGATTTTCTTGACCGGGCAGGGATCCCTTATGTGGTGGAAGCGGACATCCGATATCGCTTATGGGGGAAATTCATGTTGAATGTGGGAGTCAATCAGACTTGTATGGCTTATGAGACGAATTACGGCGGCGCTCTGGCGGCAGGAGAGGCATACGATACTATGATCGGAGCTATGAGAGAGGTGATATGCCTGGCAAACGCTAAAGGCGTGCAGTTGACTGAAAAGGATATGGAGGAATATATTGAGCTTCTGAAAACTTTGTCGCCCGAGGGGATGCCTTCTATGCGGCAGGATGGCATCGCACATCGCTTGTCAGAGGTGGAAATGTTTTCGGGAACGGTGAAAAAAATGGCTGCCAGGCATGGCTTGCAGGTGCCGGTTAATGACTGGCTGTATGAAAGAATTTGTAAGATGGAGAGGGAATATACCCCGGCTTTGCCTGAAGAGAAGAAATAAGAATGGAGAAAGAAGGCGTTGCAAAATAAATCACCCGTCATTTCTCTTATCCAGTGTCCGGCTGTTCACGAACACAGGATAGAGAAATGACGGGTGACTTATTTTGCAACACCCTCAAACACATGAAGGCTTTTATAGATTATTCGCAGGTAATCTTCACACCAGTCTCATATTTCTTGTCATCGACGATGACTCTCACATCATAGACGCCCTTTAATCCAGCTTTGTTGACGCTGGTTCTGGTGTTGCGCTCATCAGAATCCAGGAAGGTTCCGCAGCACATGGCCAGGTAAGCAACAGCGGTGGTGGAGATGTAATATCTGTGAACTTCCTCACCCTGCTCTAAGAGCATCATGACCATCTGGCCTTTTTCGAAGCGGGAGAAGAAGGTGAAACGGTCGATCTCTTCCTCGATTCTGGCATTGCAGCTATCCGGAAGCATCTCACCGGAATTCTCCATCGGAATCTCAGTGTCGAATTCCTTGGTGTGGCCCATCTTGCCCAGGACCTGGCCCTTACCCAGCTCCAGGTTGATACCGTCGCTGTACAGTTTCAGCTTTTCGGCGCGATAGTAGTTGCCGGGAACTTCCAGATCCAGCATTACTTTGCCATCACAGACTTCAACGGTGATACTGCGGCAGGTACCGCCTACATCTTTGACAAATGCGCCCAGAGCCTCAGAGGGATTCCCGTCCTTGTCATAAGCAATACCACCGGAGTGAACCATATAATGGCCTTCGTTGTAATACTCTACGTTACAGATATAGGGCGAGAAGAACTCAGCGCCGCGGTCTTTTCCGTATTCCCATACCTGCTCGATCGTCATATCTTCCGTGTTGATGCGATAACGGACACCTCTGGAGTAATTATCCTTGGCAGCCAGGTTCTTGGTTTCCCGATCTACCTGCTTGCAGCCATAGTGATGATTATCGAAACACATTACATCGCCATTGGGGGTGATTACGTTAGCATGCTGTTCATACTGCCAGCCAAAGTTGCTGCCAACCGGCTTAAAGAAATATTTGTCTACCATATCCTGAGGCCAGCCAGCCGGATCACCGATGATCCAGTTCAGCTCTCCACTGTCAAAATCAATGTTTACCATGGAATCGATATGACGGCCGGAGAAGGTCAGCGAATTGGTGTGCTTGTCATACCAGACAGCATTATTGTGGAACCAGTCTTCCTCAGACCAGCTTCCGGAATGGCTCACGGTCTCGGGGTTGAGGAATTTCTTGTAATCCCAGGTCTTTAAGATCTCACCGGTGTTGCGATCGATCAGGACGCACATATCCTCTACGGTCTCGCTCTCTAGATCATCGGTCAATACCAGCAGATTGCCGTCTTCCATTTCAAACTCGTCGTGATGGTAGCCACCAGGCAGGCGGAACTCTTTGTAAACCTTACCGCAGGGGCTGATCTCATAAAGTCCGGACATATAGTATGGCATCTTCAAAAGACGATGAGTACCCATGATTAAGTTACCATTTCTCAGGCGCTTGATATCAAATACACAGGCCACATTCATATGCCAACGGGCATCGCCTGCATAGTCAAAGGCAGAGGAAAGCTGAAGTCCGGCCGGAGATACCATGATTACGTTGTCCTGAAGATACTCCGGGGTAGTATGCATATGGTAGATCGGATTCTCGCCATCGTATACGTCCGGCACATCAATGGTAATTACGCTGGACTCACCGCGGTATGCGCGGATCTCTACTTTATTGGCGTAATTGGAGTACAGTCCCACAACCGGAAGCACATGCTTCTTTGCTTTGGGGAAGGTGTGGCCAATGTTGGCCTCTTTGGTCTTGCCCAGCACGGTAACCGTAACCGGAGTCTCGGTCTTGGTCTCGAAGCAGATCACGGCGCTTAAAGGGCTGACCTCATACAGGTTATATTTTACTAACGGATTCTGGATGGTGTAATTGCCAGCCTCGAATTCCTTTAACATTGCTTCCTCAGCTTCCGCCTGGCGGTCGATCAGATGTTTTTCATAGATATATTTAACACTCATGGGTTGTTTCCTCCATTATACATTATAATTTGTCAAATACCAGTGCAACTGTAAGGGATCATCAGATATTTTCCTTGACCATTTTGACAATAACTGGTTTTTGCTGCAGGCCTTGCAGACGCTTTACTTCTGTGCCGTCCTTTAAAAGAATCAGGGTAGGATAGCCAGCTACTCCATATTCGGCGGTCAGTTCTTTGTTCTGATCGAAATCTACCTTTAAAATGGTGAGATCATCGCCAAACTCCTTTTCCACATCCTTCAAAACAAAGCCCAACATTTTGCAGGGGCCGCAGGTGGTGGAAAAGAAGTCGGCGAGTACGAGGCCCTTGCCGGCCAGCTCCTTGAATTCTGTACTGTTTACTTCTTTTAACATGTTGTACCTCCTTTTATATATTATGGATTAGTCATGAGAGAAATGTTGATGTACCTGGGCAATGAATAAAAGACAATGCCTCTCATGACAAATCCTGATAATCATTTCTGTTTGGTGATAGTATTTTGGAACGATGTTAAGTTAAAGATTCTTGACATAGTGGGATGCTTCCTGAGCAGCAATAGCGCCATCCGCACAGGCAGTGATCACCTGGCGCAGATTTTTAGTGACACAATCGCCGGCACCGAAAATACCCGGAACCTTGGTTACCATACGATCGTTGACTTCCACATAACCCATCTGATTCAATACGCCTAAATCTTTAAAGCACTCGGTGGTGGGAGTCAGTCCAATGTACTCAAATACACCGTCGCAATTTACAGTTTTCTCCTCCCCGGTCTTGGTGGAGCGGAAACGGACTCCTTCCAGGCGGGTATCCCCGACAAACTCCAGGATATCCTGGTAGGGATAAATGCTTACCTTGTCCATAGCCCGCAATTTATCACAGGCGATGGGATCGGCAGTCAGATCAAACATGGTGACGATGGTCAGAGATTTAACGATACCGGCCAGGAAAATGGATTCCTCTACTGCCGAGTTGCCGCCGCCGATGACAACCACATCTTTGTCCCGATACTGAGCCCCGTCACAGATAGCGCACCAGCTAATGCCGTTGCCGCGGAACTTGTCTTCTCCGGTGACATGCAGGCATCTGGGACGGGTGCCAGTGGCAAGAATCACAGAGCTGGCGGTGAATTCCTTGTCATCCTCCTCACAGCGAACCACTTTTTCCTTTCCATTGTCGACAACCTCCTTGACCGTGGCATAGTCAAAGGTGATGGTGTCAAACTGCTGGGTGTGTTCAAACATCTGATAAGCGAGTTCAGCGCCATTGATGGTGCCAACACCAGTATAGTTCTGGATTTCATTTGTGTTGATGATCTGCCCGCCGGGCGCCAGCTTATCGAGCATCAGGACATTCATGTCTGCCCGTGCTCCGTAGATTGCGGCAGTCATGCCGGCAGGTCCGGCTCCGATGATAATCAGATCGTATTGTGCCATTGTAATCGACCTCCTCCATTTTGTCTTATTCCGTTATTATAACGTTTTTTGGCAAAATATTCTATAAAATATGTTAAGAAAATTCGGGATTTGTGAAAAATTTATTTTTATTTGCGGAAAGCAAAGAGTATTATTCATCGTAATACTGTCAAGTATCCGGCAAAGTGCGGTGAAAATGCACTTTGCCGGATATTTTTTAGAATCAGGCGCCGCACAGAATGGTAGCTACCGGGATTCCGATGATTAACATCAGTACGAGTTCGATAAGTACCATCGGCAGAGTGTAGGAATATACGTATTTGGTGGGAACCCATTCCTTATTGCTGTGCAGAAGCGCGGCAAAGGGAGAGGCGGCCGGGGTTACACAGGCAGACAGCAGTACAAACTGGATCATCAAGGTCACGATGGGCCTGGGATCCGCGCCGGCCTGAGTACAATAGGTGATAATGATGGGCTGCAAAAGCATTCCGATCACCAGGCTGTTGCAGAGGTTGGTAAGAATTGCACCTAAAAGCAGCAACAGAACGATAAATATGGTCGGGGACATACCCTGGAAAATCGGGGTAAGAATCACCCGCAGGAACCCGGAAATACCGGTTGCCTGATTGGTAAGTACACCGCCTAACAGGATAGCGGCAACGATGATAAAGTATGCGCCCCAGCTGTTTTTTTCCAAGACCTTGGCGATATCGAGAACCGGCTCGCCTTTGATGCGGATGGCGGCCAGGCAGGCAGCGATAAACATAGCCAGTCCATAGACACATCCCTTTAAGTATCCCATAAAAGGCAGGGAAGGCACCAGAGAAGGAATCATCATGCCCAGAATTACCAGGACAAAACCAAGGATATACAGCTTCTGGCCAAGAGAAAGGGGCGGAAGCGGATTGCGGTTAAGGCTTTCCACATCGTAGTCTTTCAGCCGGGATGCATCCGGGCGCAGGACAAATTTGGCAAACAGAACAACAGCCGTAATCAGGACCATACCAAGGATGATGGCAGTCAGCAGGTATCCGCCACTGTTGACGATTACCGGTCCGCCAGGCATTTCAGCACTGATCTTTTCAAAGTTGCTGAGCAGTGCCAGACCATTTTGGGCAAACGGAGCCATTGGGAATCCGACCAGGGAAGCGATCACAACCAGTGTGATGGCGACTCTTGGGAATGGATCGCCTTTTTTGTAGCCAACCTCGTCAAAAACTCCATAAAGAACGGGCCACATGACGAAGATAGGAGTGAATGCATTGACAAAACCAGCGATAAAATAACATCCCATACAGATAACGCCCATCAACAGCCAGGGCTTACCATTGGTAAACTTTCTGGTAAGGAAGAAGCGTCCCATATAGCCCGTGATCTTATAGTAGGCCAGACCGCCGGACATGATCTGCATAAACAATACCTGACAGACGACGGGAGAGCCGAAGGCTTCACTGATTACTGCGGACATGTTACTGTAGGAAGAAAAACCAACCATGGCGATGGACATAATACTGCCCCAGATCGGGTCTACAAATGTCCACAGATACAGAGTACCCAGGAATACGCCCAGGATTTCCATACCGACCGGAGTGACCTCCGGGAGGCTGAGAGGCAGGAATCGGAAGAATAACATGATACCTACACCGACAGCGGAGTGAATCAGAGTGGCTTGCTCTTTTTTGTTTGCTGTACTAGCCATTGCTAAAGTACCCCTTTCCCTTTTTAAGTTTGTTAAATTTGTAACTTATGGTAAAATTGTATCATAAAGAAAAGGAAAGAGATATAACCTATGTTATGTTTCGTATTATTTTTGTCAGGGAAATCGGATATGAGTTGTGGAAGATGATGAGTAATTCGATGAAAGAGAAAGGAAAACTACTTATCGGTTGCATTATCGCAAACCGGATAGTATAATCAGGACACAAATGAAAAAATGGAGACGGATGATTTATGAATACAAGTAAAATGATTAAAGTAACGGAGCCGGTGCTGTACCTTTCGGGGGTGCACTCCATGGGAGTGATCGGAGATCCGGGGTGTGAGGGTTTGGGTACTTATAATATGAAGGTATACGCAGGAGCCCTGGAAGAAAGCAGTCATGATGATATCACCCTGATTGCAGGAGATCTGGTGCCTGCAGGGACGAAGCATTATTATCAGATGATTCGGGAATTTACAGAAAGCCTGGCAGGAAATGATGTATACTGCCTCAGAGGTAACCATGATACCGGAGATTATATGGATTATTTTGGGCGGAAGAATTATGCCCTGCTGACAGAGAATTTTGCCGTGGTGGTGTTGGACAATGCGGCCCGCACTTTTGAGGAAGAAGGGCTTGAGCTGTTGAAGGAGGTGATTGCCAGGGAAGATGTGAAGCAGGTGATTGTTGCATTTCACATTCCGGTGCCCAATCATTTTATTGCCAACAGTGTTTCGAAAGAAGAATTTGGCCGGTTGAAGAAGGCATTTGGAGCATGGAAGGACAAAGTGAAGTATTTACTTTGCGGTCATGTCCATTCGCGGTTTGAGGATGAAGTAGAAGGGATTCCCTTAATCTGTACAGGTGGCGGCGGAGCGATGATTGAGGATGTGTCAAAAGACATCAGAGCCAGTGATGTAGAGCATCACGTTGTCCATTTTTACGAGGAAGACGGATATTTGCGATACAAGATTACCAATCTTTCTGAGGACTGTTATAGCAGGGAGCGTGCGGATCCGATGTTGAGGCAGAAGCTGGAAGAAGCCGTAGAGGGTGAATTGATGGCTCATTTTAAGTATTTGATGTTTTCCGACAGGGCAAAGCGCCGGGGAAAAGATAAGCTCGCCAGCCTGTTTCGTGCGCTGGCCGCTTCAGAGTATTACCATGCGCGGAATTTTTATTCTGTGCTTGATCGCCCGGCGCCTTTTGCGGAATCTGTGGAAACGTTTGTACCAGGAGAAGAGTTTGAATATCAGTATTTGTATCACATGATTGCCAAATATGCGAGAGAACATAAGAATCCTCTGGCAGAGCAGGCATATACAGGGGCTGCGGCGGCAGAGAAGGAGCATGCCGGCCTCCTGAAAAAAGCAACAGACATGGACGGCTTTGAAGAAGGAGCCATCTATGTCTGTCCCATATGCGGATATATTATGGCAGGAAAGACGGTTTTGGAACGTTGTCCGGTGTGCGGCGGACCTGGCCGTCAGTATGAGGTGTTTGAAGGATAGGCTTATCCAACAATTCTCGTTCCGGTCTTTCCGTTTACACCGTCTCGTGCCTTTTCAAGCAGGGTGATGAGTGCCGTGCGGCCAGGGGCGGAGGTGGCAAAGGAGATGCCGGCCTGTACCTTGGGCAGCATGGAGCCAGGAGCAAAATGCCCCTCTGCGGCATACTGCCTGGCCTCCTGCACGGAGATCTGGCTGAGCCAGGTTTCCTTGGGAGTGCCGAAATGCAACGCGACTTGTTCCACAGCAGTCAGAATGATTAGAAAATCTGCATCCAGCTCCTTTGCCAGCAGGCAGCTGGCAAAATCCTTGTCAATGACTGCGCCGACTCCTTTTAAATGATTACCTTTGCGGATGACCGGAATACCGCCCCCGCCGCTGGCAATGACGATTTCACCGGCTTCCAAAAGATCTTTCACGGTTTCTAGTTCCACGATTTCTGCCGGTTTGGGAGAGGCCACTACCCGGCGATAGCCGCGACCAGCATCTTCTACGACCTGAATGCCGTTTTTTTCGGCACTGGCTGCTTCTTCTTTGGTCATAAAATGCCCGATGGGTTTAGTAGGATTTAAAAAGGCCGGGTCATTTTCATCCACCCGCACCTGAGTGATCACGGTGGCAACATTTTTTTTGATACCGCGGTTCAAAAGCTCCTCTTTGAGTGCATTTTGCAGGTCATAGCCGATATAAGCCTGACTCATGGCAACACAGACGGAGAGGGGAGTAAGGGACGGATGAGACGGGTCAGTCCGGGAATAGGCTGCCATGGCATTGTTGATCATGCCTACCTGCGGTCCGTTTCCATGGGAAATAATAACCTCATGTCCTTCTTCCACCAAATCAGCAATCGCCAGGGAGGTTTCCTGAACAGCGAGATACTGTTCAGGAAGGGTGTTCCCTAGCGCATTGCCGCCCAGAGCGATGACAATACGTTTTTTACTCATAGCGGTTCCTTCTTTCTGTCTGTGCAGTTATTCAAAGATTCTCTTAGTGCCCCGTGCTTCCAGCTTTTTGAGGATTTCCTGAGGATTTTCAAATTTGCTTAAAAAGATCATGGCGGCGATGACATAAGGCTTGTAGCTGGCTTCCTTATAGAGCGGGTTACGATAACGATCGAAGACAGATGCCTCCACCTCGCCGTCGGTACAGCTGACATCATTGATATCTGCCGGCAGGCAGTGGAGATACAGGGCCTTGCCGTCTTTCGTGGTTTTCATCAGCTCTTCTGTACAGCACCAGTCCTTGTGATCAGCATTCTGTGCCAGCAACTCTTTCTCCAGGGCCTTGATACCTTCCATATCGCCCTCGCCATAAAGATTGGTGCGCTTTTCCATGGCGGCGAAGGGAGCCCAGCTCTTCGGATAAACCACGTCGGCATCTTTGAATGCCTCGGCCATGCTGTTCGTACGAGTGAAGGATCCGCCGGATTTTTCAGCATTGGCCTTTGCCACCTCTTCGATCTCCGGCATGACCTCATAGCCCTCCGGATGCGCCAGTACTACATCCATGCCAAAGCGGGTCATCAGGCCGATAATACCCTGGGGAACCGAGAGCGGTTTGCCGTAGGAAGGAGAATAGGCCCAGCTCATAGCCACCTTTTTTCCCTTCAGGTTCTCAATCCCGCCAAACTCATGGATCAGGTGCAAGGCATCAGCCATCGCCTGAGTCGGGTGGTCGATGTCACATTGCAGATTTACTAACGTCGGGCGCTGTTCTAATATCCCGTCAGCATTTCCCTGCTTTACAGAATCCGAGACCTCATGCATATAGGCATTGTCCTTACCGATATACATATCATCACGGATTCCAATTACATCCGCCATAAAAGAAATCATGTTAGCCGTTTCACGGACTGTCTCTCCATGGGCGATCTGAGATTTCCCTTCATCCAGATCCTGAACCTCCAGCCCCAGCAGGTTACAAGCCGAGGCGAACGAAAACCGGGTTCTGGTGGAATTGTCACGGAACAAAGAGATCCCCAGACCACTTTCAAACACCTTCGTAGAAATATTGTTTTCCCGCATAAAACGAAGTGCATCTGCGATCGTAAATACAGCTTCCAGTTCATCATCCGATTTTTCCCATGTGAGGAAAAAGTCATTATTGAACATGTCTTTAAAGTTCAGCTTATTTAGCTTATCAATATAATCCTGTAATGTTTTCATAGCAATCTCCTTATTGAATAATTATTTTAAAATAACAACAAGAACCCCCGCCAGTTATTTACAATACACTGTCGGCAAAGCCGCATATACCGCGGCACAGGTAACGAGATCCTGCTTCCAGGTCTTCTCATTTGGTGCATGTGCCTGTGCCTCTGCCCCCGGACCAAATCCGATGCAGGGAATCCCGTTACGTCCCATGATCGTCACACCATTGGTGGAAAAGGTCCATTTATCCGTCAGCGGGCGGGCCTTTCTCATGGCTTCAGTCTCAGCCGTACCGATCCGCTCATCGCCGAACAAATTTTTGTATGCTTCTTCCAAGGCATTTGTCACGGCGTGGTCTTTGGGTATCACCCAGGTGGGGAAATAACACTCGATAGGATATACCAGATCCGTGTAGGACGGACGCTCGTAATTGTACATGGAAACCGTCACATCATTGCCGTATTTTTTCACAGCCGGCAGGGCGCGGATCTCATCCAGGCAGCTTTCCCAAGTCTCTCCGGCAGTCATACGGCGGTCGAGAGAGACGGCGCAGGAATCTGCCACGGCGCAGCGGCTGGGGGAAGTAAAGAAGATTTCTGAAACCGTGACTGTGCCACGTCCTAAGAAACGGGCTTCCTCCCACTGGGCGTTATATTTTTTGTCGAGCATCTTTACCAGGCCCTTGATTTCATTGTCGCCGGCAGCGTCGTTTTCGTTGAGGGCACGGATATCCTGAAGGATGTCAGCCATCTTGTAAATGGCGTTATCGCCTCTTTCCGGGGCAGAGCCATGGCAGGAAATGCCTTTGACATCCACGCGGATTTCCATACGTCCCCGCTGCCCGCGGTAGATACCGCCGTCGGTAGGCTCGGTGGACACTACAAATTCCGGGCGAATCTTGTCTTCTTTGATGATGTATTGCCAGCAGAGGCCGTCGCAGTCCTCTTCTTGTACGGTTCCTGTGACAAGGACGGTATATTTATCGCTTAAGAGTCCTAAATCTTTCATGATTTTGGCGCCATAGACGGCGGAAACGATGCCGCCACACTGATCGGAGACGCCGCGGCCGCCGATTTCTTCCTCGTTTTCATAGCCCTCATAGGGATCGAAATTCCAGTTGTCCCGGTTACCGATGCCCACGGTATCGATGTGGGCATCAAAGGCAATCAGCTTTTCGCCCGTGCCCATAAAGCCCAGCACATTGCCCATGGGGTCAATCTGCACCTTGTCAAAGCCCAGCATGCGCATTTCCTCAGCGATGCGGGTGATGTGGGCCTTTTCGTCACAGCTCTCGCCGGGATTTTTGACGATCTCCCGCAAAAAACGGGTCATGTCTGCTTTGTAGTTTTCGGCAGCAGCTTTGATTTTTTTGTAGTCCATAAGAAAATACCTCCTTTATTTGTTTGATTAATCAATCAAAATACATGTAAAAAATTTGTCCCCTTGCAAATTCCGGGACGATTCCTTCTAGTGGTCGAGATAAGCTTTTCCTTCCCATACAATCTCCTGATAGCGTTCCGGGTCGGTATCTCCTTCCGTGGAAAAGAGCAGCACCTGGGAATTTTCATCCAGCTTTAAGGCATCTTTTAATTCCTGGTAGTCCGGATTGGTCATAATCTCGCAGAGTACGCCGAAGGTAACGGCGCCGGATTCACCGGAGGTTACCTGGGGATCGCCTTTAATCGGGGCTGCCAGCATCCGCATGGCTTTGGCGGACACCCAGTCGGGGGCGGCAGCAAAGACGGAGACATGGTTTTTCAAGATATCCCAGGAAGTCGTGTTGGGTTCGCCGCAGGCCAGGCCGGCCATGATGGTGGGCATATCGCCTTCCACGTTATATTCGGCGCCATCCCCGGCCACGGCACCCTTGTAGAGGCAGGCAGCGGTATCGGCTTCCACTACGCATACAACAGGCGGGCATTCCGGATAGCGGTTGGCGGCGGCCAACCGATTCATGACGGGGAAGAACTTGCCGGCGTGCGAGGGGAAGTGTTGTATGGGCTTGACCAGGTCAACAAGCTGAGATTTTCTCATGAGAATCAGGCGGTGCTGCAGTGCTATCAGGATTTCTTTGAAAAGCCGTTGTCAGAGAAGGCGCATCATTTGTTGCATACGGATCATATGGGGTGGTGAGGAGGTTTGTTAAGGGCAAACGCTGCGAATCGCAAGCAAAAATAAAAAAAGGAGGTATCATATGTATCATTTATCAATCAACGGAAAGCTCTACGAGTCCGCAGAGGATAAGAAGCTTTTGCGGTTTCTGCGGGATGATTTGCATCTGACGGCCACAAAAGACGGATGCAGCGAGGGCGCCTGCGGGACTTGTACTGTACTGGTGGATGGCAGGAAGGTGAAGGCGTGCGTGCCAAAGCTCAGTACTCTGGAGGGGAAAGAGATTCTGACAGTGGAGGGAATTCCTGAGGAGGAAATGCGGATTTATGAGCATTGCTTTGCCGAGGCGGGAGCGGTGCAGTGCGGCTTTTGTATTCCGGGGATGATTATTTCAGCCAAAAGCCTGCTGGATCACAACCTGACGCCTTCCAGGGCGGATGTAAAGAAGGCGATTCGGGGGAACCTTTGTCGTTGTACAGGTTATAAGAAGATTGAGGATGCGATTTTGCTGGCGGCGGACTTTTTCCGGGAAAAGCAGAAGATTCCGGCGCAGCCGGAGAGTTTGCACATGAATGAGCATTTTAAGCGGATTGATGCGGCCGAGAAGGTTAATGGAAGCGGGATTTTTGCGGATGATATTTACCTGCCGGATATGCTTTATGGAAAATGCCTGTATTCCAAGTATCCCCGGGCGCTGGTGAACCGGATTGATGTGGCAGAGGCGAGAAAGCATCCGGACTGTGTGCGTATTTTACTGAAGGAGGATGTGCCGTGCAATAAAATCGGCCATATCAAGCAGGACTGGGATGTGCTGAGAGGGGAGGGGGATATTACCCGATATGTGGGAGATGCCCTGGCCCTGGTGGTTTCGAAAAGGCAGGAGAGCCTGCAGGAGATTCTGGATTTGATTGAGGTGGATTTGACAGAGCTTGTGCCGGTTACCTCGCCTTATGAGGCGTTGAAAGGGGACGCGCCGCTCTTGCATGAGGACGGAAATGTGATGAGCCGGGCTAATCTTGTGCGGGGAAATGCGGATGAGGCGATCCGGAATTCCCAGTATGTGGTGACGCGCAAGTATAAGACATCCTGGCAGGAGCATGGATTTATGGAGCCGGAGTGTTGTGTGGCGCTGCCGGAGGGGGAGGACGGGCTCTTGGTCTATACCTCCAGCCAGTCGGTCTATGACGTGCAGCGGGAGTGTGCCAAGATGCTGGGGCTGCCGCCGGAAAAGGTTCACTGCCGGGCACCGCTGGTGGGCGGCGGCTTTGGCGGCAAGGAGGATATGACGGTGCAGCAGTATGCGTCGCTGGCGGCCTGGTATACAAAAAAGCCGGTAAAGGTAAAATACAGCCGCCAGGAATCCCTCAATTACCATGTGAAGCGGCATCCCATGGAAATGGAATTTACCACGGCCTGTGATGAGAACGGCCATCTGACGGCCATGAAGGGAATCATCATTGCGGATACGGGAGCCTATGCGTCTCTGGGCGGGCCGGTCCTGCACCGTGCCTGCACCCATGCGGCGGGTCCGTATAATTACCAGAATATCGATATTTTCGGTATGTCTGTGTATACCAACAATGTGGTGGCAGGGGCTTATCGGGGATTCGGCGTGACTCAGAGCTGTTTTGCCACAGAGATGAATATCAATTTGCTGGCGGAGATGTGCGGGCTTGACCCATGGGAATTCAGGCGGCGCAATGCCATCAAGCCAGGGGATATCCTGCCCAACGGACAGACGGCTGATGCGAATACCAATATGGAAGCGTGCCTGGATGCGGTGAAGGATATTTATTATGCCCATCCTTATGCGGGGATCGCCTGTGGATTTAAAAATTCCGGAACCGGGATGGGAAAGAAGGATATCGGACGGGTATTGCTCTCGGTGGAGGAGGGAAAGATCCACATCCGTACCTCGGCATCTTGTATGGGGCAGGGAATCGGGCAGATGGTCCTGACAGAGATCTGCCATGTGACGGGGCTGAATCCGGCATTGTTTGTGTATGAAGCGGCGGATACGGTGCGGACACCGGATTCGGGGACTTCCACAGCTTCCCGGCAGACCGTGGTTACCGGAGAGGCGGCTCGCCGGGCAGGAGAAAAATTAAAGCTGGTATTGGATGGCGGTAAGACGATTGACGGTTTGGAGGGAATGGAGTTCTTGGGAGAGTATTCGGTGAAGACAGATCCATTGGGAGCCATCAAAGAAAATCCGGTCAGCCATGTCTCATATTCCTATGGCACACAGGTGATTATTCTCAATGAGGAAGGGAAGATCACGAAGGCAGTCTCGGCCTTTGATGTAGGGACGCCGGTAAATATTCAGTCTGTGGAAGGCCAAATCGAAGGCGGCATGGTTATGGGAATCGGTTATGGAGTGACCGAGGAGTTCCGATGCGAGGATGGATATCCCAAGAGCCGGTTTGGCACGATCGGGTTTATGCGGGCAGATGAAGCGCCGGAGCTAGAGGTAATCCTCTGTGTGCCGGAGGAGGAAAGAAAGCTGCCTTATTCTCTGGGGGCGAAGGGATGCGGAGAGCTGTGCATGATTCCAACGGCTCCGGCCTGCGCCCTGGCCTATTATAAGCTGGACGGAAAATTCAGGCAGAGCCTGCCGCTTGATGAGACGGTTTACCGGAAAAAGAAATAAAGAAAAATTTAAAATAAGACAGTAAGCAATTCCATATCCTGCGTTCGGACGGTCCATGGATAGAAAGCCTGATTTTCAGGAGAAAATCCGTCAATACCAGCCGGAAAGCCCGTGAACAGCCGGATACAGGATATGTGAAATGGCTTATGAATGACGAGAGGAAGCAAAACGAAAAGATAACCGTGGGTGCTGATAACATAGTGCCTGGATAAAAGAGGAGGAGAAGATGAGAAAAACAGGTGCTGTATTGGTGGCGGCAGGGCTTTCGAGCAGGATGGGGGCGTTTAAGCCGATGCTTCCTTTTGGCGATTCCACAATTGCGCTTCATATGGTAACGATGCTAAGGCAGCTGGAAGTGGAGCCGATAGTGGTAGTGACCGGATATCAGGCTGAGGCGCTGGAACGCCATCTTTTTCATGCGCGCGTTCGGTTTGTGAGAAACGAACGGTATGAAGCTACACATATGTTTGATTCGGTGAAGCTGGGGCTAAAGGCTTTAGAAGGGATGTGCGAGCGGGTAATGGTTATGCCGGTGGATCTTCCGGCTATTTTGCCGGAAACATTCCGCCAGGTGATGAGGATAGATGCGGAGATTGTGAGGACTGTGTGCCATGGGAAAGCAGGCCATCCGATTATGATTCAAAGTGAACTGGTGCCGGGGCTTTTTTCGTATGAGGGTGATCAGGGGCTTCGGGGAGCCGTCAGGGAGTTGGGGGTCAGGATAACCAATCTGGAAGTGGAGGATGAGGGAATCCGTCGGGATGTAGATACGCCAAAAGCGTATCAGGAGCTTTTGGAATGGGATTATGAGAGAGGAAACGGCTATCCGCTCCGTCCGTTTGTCCGGCTTGGACTTCAGGGAAGCGAGGTGTTTTTTGGGCCGGATACGGCAAGCCTGCTGGATTTGATTGATAAGAGGGGATCGATTCAGGAAGCCTGTGCGGTTATGGAGCTTTCTTATAGCAAAGGCAGCCGGATGATTCGGAAGGTAGAGCGTCAAATGGGGTTTCGGGTGGTCGAACGACGGACCGGAGGGATTGGCGGCGGCGGTTCCTTGTTGACGGAGGAGGGAAAAGGACTGCTCAGGAGTTATGAAGGCATGCAAAGAGAAATACAAGGATATATGCAGGGAATCTTTTGGAAATATTTTTAAAAAGGATTTCATAAAACATTTTAGAAAAGAAAGAAGGAACGAATGTGAAATTAATTAAAACGGTGGAGGCAGAAGGTGCGGTGCTTTGCCATGATATTACTCAAATCGTTAAGGGAGTCACGAAAGATGCAATATTCCGAAAAGGCCATATAGTGACAAAGGAGGATATTCCAGTATTGTTGCGAGTCGGTAAGGATCAGCTCTATGTGTGGGAAAAGGAGGAGGGCATGCTTCATGAAAATGAGGCGGCGGAGATTCTTTGCGGGTTGTGCCAGGGAGAATATATGGAGCGTTCTGAGGTGAAGGAAGGAAAGATCGAACTCATGGCCACCTGTGACGGGCTGTTGAAGGTTCAATCGGAGGGGATGAAAATAGTCAATGGCTTTGGGCAGATGATGATTGCCTCCCGCCACGGCAATTTTCCGGTGAAGAAAGGGGAGAAGCTGGCCGGGACCAGAATCATTCCACTGGTGATTGAGGAAGAGAAAATGAGGGCGGTAAAGGAAGCGGCGTTTGCAGCATCAGCCGGGCGCCCGTTGTTGGAGCTTAAGCCCTTTTCTCATAAAAAGGTCGGGATTATCACGACAGGAAATGAAGTTTATTATGGGAGAATCCAGGATACCTTTACCCCGGTGATTGAAGAGAAGCTGAAGGCATTTGACACGGAGATTATCAGCCATGTGATTTGGCATGATGATGACAGGAAGGTGACAAAGAGTATCCGGGAGATGATTAAACAAGGGGCAGATGTGGTGATCTGTACCGGGGGAATGAGTGTGGACCCGGACGATAAAACGCCGCTGGCAATCCGGAATACAGGGGCGCGGATTGTGTCTTATGGAGCGCCGGTGCTGCCGGGAGCGATGTTTTTGCTGGCGTATTATGAGCAGGATAGGAAGCAGAAAGCAAGATCCGTAGCTGTGATGGGACTGCCGGGCTGTGTGATGTATGCAAAACGGACGATATTTGATCTGATTCTTCCGCGGATAATGGCAGATGATGAAGTGACAGGCGAAGAACTGGCTGCCTTAGGGGAGGGCGGGCTTTGCCTGAGTTGTCCGGAATGTACGTTTCCTAATTGCGGTTTTGGAAAAGGAAAATGAATGGGAAGAGAGGGCGGGTGAAAATAAAATGGAATTGACACATTTTGACGAGCAGGGAAATGCTTGGATGGTAGATGTGGGAGAAAAGGCGGATACCTGCCGGGAGGCAGTGGCCGTTGGCAGTATTTTTATGAACACGGAATGCCTTAAAATGGTGAAGGCAGGTTCTGTGGCAAAGGGGGATGTGCTGGGAGTGGCACGGGTGGCGGGAATCATGGGAGCCAAACGCACCTCTGAGCTGATTCCGCTGTGCCATCTGTTGAATCTGACAAAGCTGGCTTTGGATTTTTCCATCCACGAGGAGGCCGGGGAGATCCGGGCAATGTGTACGGCGAGGACGACCGGGAAGACAGGAGTGGAAATGGAAGCTCTGACCGGAGTGACAATAGCGCTGCTGACGATTTATGATATGTGCAAAGCAGTGGATAAGATGATGGAGATCGGGCAGATCTATCTGGCATATAAAAGCGGCGGTAAGAGCGGAGCGTTCAGAAACAAAAGATATGAGGAAAATTCAGGAAGAAGGGGAAGCTGTGAAGGATATTCATGGGAGAAACATTGATTATATGAGGATTTCCATTACCGATCGCTGTAATCTGCGGTGCAAATACTGTATGCCGGAGGGGATTGACTGTGTGAAGCGGTGGGAGATTTTGAGCCTGGAGGAGATTCGCGAGATTGTGGCCTGCGGAGCCAGCCTGGGGATTCGGCATATCAAAATTACCGGCGGTGAGCCGTTGGTGAGAAAGGATTGCTGCCATTTGGTGGAACTGTTGAAATCAGTATCTGGAATTGAGACAGTGACAATTACCACGAATGGGGTGCTGCTGGAACCTTACCTGAAACCACTCTTAAAAGCCGGAATTGATGGGATCAATATCAGTCTGGATACTTTGGAGCGAAATTTGTATCAGGAAATCACCGGGCAGGATCAGCTGGATCAGGTATTAAAGGCAATCCGGCAGGCAGTGGATTACGGCATTTTGGTGAAGGTCAATGCGGTGGCAGCAAAATTCAGAGAGGAGAAGGGCAGTGAAGCCGGAAATTGGCGGGGGCTGGTGGAGCTTGCCAGACGGCTCCCGGTGCATGTACGGTTTATTGAGATGATGCCCGTGGGTTATGGAAAAAGCTTCCAGTCAACAGATCCAAAGATGCTGCTGGAAGAAATCCGCCGGGAGTATCCGGGGCTTAAGAAGGATGAACGGATGCATGGCTTTGGCCCGGCAGTGTACTATCGGATTCCCGGTTTTTTAGGAAGTATCGGGGTGATTCGGGCTATGCATGGGAAATTCTGCGGAGAGTGCAACCGCGTGCGTCTGACATCCCAGGGATTTTTAAAGGGGTGCTTGTGCTATGAAGATGGAGTGGATTTGCGGGCTTTGCTGCGGGACGGGGCAGAAATGCCAGAGCAGGATAAACATTACCAGTGGATAAAAAGGGAAAATGAAGCAGAGATACAAAGGCGGCTGAAAGAGGCTATGAGAAGGGTAATTTGGGAAAAACCGGCGGCGCATTGCTTTGAGCGGCCGGAAAGAATGACGGAGAGGCGTGGGATGAGTGCTATCGGCGGCTGAAGGATTTTTCGAGAAGCTTCAAAGAGCAGGAGGATGTAAGATGGAAGAGAAAAGAAACCTTATGGGGATTGTACGGGCGATTTGTATCAGTAATGTGCGGGGAGTGGCAAAGCACCAGGTAAAAGAAGGGCATTTTATCGTGGATTTTGGCATTGAAGGGGATGGGCATGGGGGAAAATGGCACCGGCAGGTCAGTCTGCTCTCATACGATAAAATAAAAGCGTTCAATGAACGTGGAGCGAACGTGGAAGACGGGGCATTTGGGGAAAATCTGGTAGTGGAAGGATTGGATTTTCGCAGCCTGCCGGTAGGGACCCGGTTGTATGCCGGGGAGGTGGTGCTGGAAATGACACAAATCGGCAAAGAATGCCACAGCCATTGTGCCATATATCAACGGATGGGAGAGTGCATCATGCCACGGGAAGGGGTATTTGCACAAGTAATTCAAGAAGGATGGATTCGTCCAGGAGATGAGCTGAGGGCTGAACTGCCGGCGGAGGATCGGCCATTTACGGCGGCTGTGATTACAGTAAGTGATAAAGGATCTCGTGGTGAGCGGGTGGACGAGAGCGGTCCGGCGGCAAAGGAAATGTTGGAGGCAGCAGGCTATCGGGTGGTGGAAACCCAAATCCTGCCAGATGGACAGAAGCCGCTGGCAGCGCAGCTGATTCGTTTGGCGGATGGGAGACAGGTGGATTTGATTGTGACCAGTGGCGGAACCGGATTTTCCAGACGGGATCAGACGCCGGAGGCAACCATGGCAGTGGCGGAGCGGGCGGCGCCAGGGATCGCGGAGTTTATTCGCATGAAATCTATGGAAGTGACGAATAGGGCGATGCTTGGCCGGGGGGTGGCTGTGATCCGAAAAGGGACATTGATCGTAAACCTGCCGGGAAGCCCCAAAGCGGTGCGCGAGAGCTTGGAATTTATTTTGGATGCTCTGGAGCATGGGCTGAGAATTTTGCGGGGGAGCGCGTCAGAGTGTGGTGGCAAGGAGTGAAGACAAGGGGTAAAAGATGAGAAAAAGAAAACTTTTGATATGGCTGGCAGTAATGGCGATGGGTATCATGGCAGGATGTTCGGGAGAAGGAGCTGCCGGGGATTCTTTAGCTGAAATAACAGAACAAAAAGAGACGAACGCGCCGGAGGAAATCCTGGTGGCTGTTGCGGCCAGCCTGAAAAATGTTTATGAGGAAAAGCTGATTCCCATGTTTGAAATGCAGCATCCGGGAGTGAAGGTGAAAGGAACCTATGACAGTTCAGGAAAGCTGCAGGCCCAGATAGAAGAGGGGCTGGAAGCCGATGTTTTTATGCCGGCAGCGAAAAAGCCGATGGAAGCATTGGAGGAAGGCGGAAGGATTGCTTCCGAGACAGTAGTGAATCTGTTGGAAAATAAAATTGTGCTGATTGTACCGTCGGGAGATGAGGGCAAGATGGCAAGCTTTGAGGATATCCGAAAGGCAGAAATCATTGCGCTGGGAGATCCGGCCAGCGTGCCGGCAGGACAATATGCACGGGAAGCATTGATAAATCTTGGGCTATGGGAAGAGATTCAGGGCAGGGTCAGTTTAGGGACGAATGTGACAGAGGTGTTAAATCAGGTGGCGGCGGGCAGTGCAGCTGCCGGGATTGTATATGCGACGGACGCTGCCGGTATGGAAGAACAGGTGGAAATGGTGGCAGAGGCGCCAAAGGGCAGCTTGTCTGACAGGGTTATCTATCCGGTAGCAGTGATCGAGCACAGTACCCATAAAAAAACAGCGGAAAGCTTTGTGGAGTTTTTAAAAACGAAAGAGGCGCTGGCAGTGTTTGAAGAATACGGATTTTCCCGTTTCGGGACTCACGGGAAAGCTATCACGGGCAGCCTTCCAGCGTGCTAAGGTAAAGAAACCCTGAAATTCCTGAATTTTGCTAAAAACAAAAATCATTGTATTAATCAAAAAAGGAGGAAGGTAACTTGGACTGGGCACCGGTATGGATTTCTGTGAGGACGGCTGGGATTTCTGTTATCATTACTTTTTTTCTGGGGATTCTGGCTGCCGGGATGGTGGTAAATATGCGGAATGAGAGAGGAAAGATGATTTGTGATGGGATTTTTACCTTGCCTTTAGTGTTGCCGCCGACGGTTATGGGGTTTTTCTTATTGTATTTGTTTGGTGTCAGGAGGCCGTTGGGACGGTTTTTTCTGGAATATTTTCAAATAAAAGTTGCTTTTTCCTGGCAGGCTACGGTGCTGGCTGCGGTGGCGATGTCATTTCCCTTGATGTACCGGTCGGCAAGAGGAGCTTTTGAGCAGGTGGATCCCAATCTGATGGCGGCAGCACGGACATTGGGGATGGGAGAGGGGAAAATATTCCGAAAGGTGTTGTTGGCGAATGCCATGCCGGGAATTTTGGGCGGGGGTGTGCTGGCGTTTGCCCGCGGTATGGGGGAGTTTGGGGCTACTGCCATGATTGCCGGAAATATTGCGGGGAAGACACGGACGTTGCCGATGGCGGTGTATTCGGAAGTGGCGGCCGGGAATATGGAACAGGCGTATGGTTATGTAGTGGTTATGGTAGCGGTTTCTTTTGTGGTTGTGCTGCTGATGAATGGAACTGTACTGTGGGCCGGGAAATGGAGGAGAGAATGAACCGAAGCGATATTCAGAATCCTTTGCTGGAGGTGAAAATTCAAAAACGATGGAAGATGTTTGAGCTGAATATGGACTTTACGGCAGGAGGAGGGATTTTGGGGATTTTGGGGGCGTCCGGTTCCGGGAAGAGTATGGTTTTGAAATCCATTGCCGGAATTGTTATGCCGGATCAGGGGAGAATTGTGTTGCATGGCAAAGAACGGGACACGGTTTTGTATGATTCTTTGCAGCATATTCGTATGCGCCCTCAACAGCGGCGGGTCGGCTATTTGTTTCAGAATTATGCATTGTTTCCCAATATGACAGTAGAACAGAATATTCAAATTGGCATAGAGGGAAGGAAAAAAGGCAGGATCTGGCAGCCTCCGGGAAGCAAGCAGAAAAAGAGACAGCAGGACGCCGGAGATTGGATTCGTCGTTTTCACCTGGAGGGACTGGAGAAGAGATATCCCTGCCAGCTGTCTGGCGGACAGCAGCAAAGAGTAGCGTTGGCAAGGGTTCTGGCGTATGAGCCGGAGGTGCTTTTGCTGGATGAACCGTTTTCTGCTATGGATGCTTATTTGCGGGAGGGATTGCGGCTGGAGCTGGCGAAGGTGTTAAAGGAGTTTGGAGTGATTACGATTCTGGTAACGCATGATCGGGATGAAGCATATCAGCTTTGTGATCACTTGCTACTGATGGATCAAGGGAATATGCTGGTGTCAGGCCGGTGTAAAGAGATCTTTCAAAATCCTGGGACACAGATGGCGGCGAGGCTGACCGGGTGTAAAAACATCAGCCGGATCCGACGGCTGGGGAGCCACCGGTTCCTGGCGCTGGACTGGGGCGAACTGGAATTGATGACAGAAAAAGAGATTGATGAAAGCATTGACAGTGTTGGGCTCCGTGCCCATGATTTACAGGTGGTGAAGGAAGACGAGCTGGAGGGCTGGAAGGAGGATCCTAAGGCAAATCTGATTCCGGTGGGTGAAGCGAAGGTTTCAGAAATGCCCTTTGAGTGGTACATAACGTTGGAGAATGGATTATGGTGGAAGTGCAAGAAAGAGGCGTCCACACAGGAGGTAACAGGGATAGTACCGGGATGGTTGAGAGCGGAGCCATCGTCAGTTCTTTTGCTGCGAAGATAATAGGGGTGCCGGGAATGTGGCAGAAAGAGGAATGAGAGATGAAACATTTATTTGAGGAATTAAGACAGGTGATGGAGCGAGGAGAAGCAGCAGTGCTGGTAACGATAATCGCCAGCTCGGGTTCCACTCCCCGGGGAGCTGGTTCTCGTATGCTGGTAAAAGAGGATGGAACCATCCGGGGGACGATTGGTGGCGGTGCAGTGGAATATCGAGCTATACAAATCGCCAGAGAGGGAATAAGGAAGAGAAGCTCCTATGTGAAAGGATTTACGCTGAGCAAAAATGAAGTATCGGATATCGGAATGATCTGCGGCGGGGATGTGACCGTTTATTTTCAGTATATCTGCCCTCGAAATGAAGCGTTCCATGATTTATGTAATCGGGTGATAGCAGCTTTCGGCCGGGATGAGGACAGCTGGCTGCTATTGGATATTACGGAAGAGACCTGCTGGCAGATGGATCTTTATAACCGCACATTGGATGGTGGACAGCGTTTATCCGGCTGTCTGGAAGAGCTGCAAAGACAGCAGGGAAATATTTTTGAAAGCCGGGCACGGCAGTATCAATCGGGAAAGAGGAGATATTATATAGAACCTCTTGTCCGGGCAGGAACCGTCTATGTATTTGGCGGCGGCCATGTGGCGCGGGAATTAGTGCCGGTACTGGCCCGCGTGGGATTTCGCTGTGTGGTTATGGACGATCGGAAGGAATTTGCCAACGATGAAAGATTTCCCGATGCAGAGCGCAATATTGTGGGGAATTTTGAACGAATTGCGGATTATCTGACGGTTAAGGCAGAAGACTATGTTTGCGTGATGACCCGCGGGCATGAATTTGATTACCTAATACAGCGGCAAATGCTTGCCAGCCGCCCCCGGTATATCGGAGTGATAGGCAGCAAAAATAAGATTGCTGCCGTCACAAAGAGGCTGATGGAAGACGGCTTCTCCCGGGAAGAAGCCGAGTCCTGCCATATGCCGATTGGTATGAAAATCCATGCAGAGACACCGGCTGAGATAGCGATCAGTATTGCCGGAGAATTGATTGCCGTGCGGACCGGAAGAAAATGACATCATGCGGAAGGAATATGAAAAACATACACATGCTCGTATCTCCCGGCATTTTCTCTTAGTGTTTCGGCCAGGCCTCCGCATTCTCCGGAGGCAATCAGGCAGCGGCATTGTGCAAGAAGCTGGATCGAACATAAATATTCAGCGCCCAGACGGAAGCCCTTTCCTTCTTCCTTGGTGTGGTGAAGATCCGCTAAGAACTGACCTGGTTTTATGGTATAACGTTCCTGATCGGTGAAAAGAATTCTTTCTCCATAGTGCTCCTTCATTTTCCGGCAGATTTCCTGATCTTCTGTGGCCAGATAGATCCAGTCAACCCCCCAGGAGGCTTCTGCCTCGGAGATCTTTTGCATCACCATCTCGATAGATGCATGGCGCGGATGGTTCGGCAGGGGATTGTGAACGTAATCCGTACCGCGGATCAGGACGCCAAGGGTACGCTGTGGATGAGGAAGAAAGCGATGCTGCCGGTCGGCAACATACTGGCGTACATTAGCATTGAATATACCATCCGGCCAAAAAAGCTCCTGGCCCTGGGAAGCTTCCCTCATAATATGGAGCATGATGCTCAGTAAATTCATATTAGGGGAATGTACCAGGTAGCAGCTTTCCCGCACATCAGAAAGAGAAAACCCCTCCGGTTGCAGAAAAAACTTATTCCAGATGTCATCACCGGGATGATCGGAATAAATATTGTCATCAGAAGAGGTAATAGCAAAGACAGGAGTATAGCCTTTGGCCATGGCATATTTAGCAGCGGTAAATACCTTGTTCCAGATACCGAAAATGCCCTCTATATTATAGCGGCCGTCAATCAGGAAAAACCGGCGGTCCGGATGCCGGGGGCCGGGGTGTGTGACATGGGAAAAGAGAAAGGTCAGGGTCATGACCTCGTCATAATACATAATTCCGTGTTCATAGCGTGAGATACTCTCATTTCCGGGCAGCTTGTCGGCAATATACAAAAGACGGATATAATCCTCTTCCTGAAAGCTTTTGCCAATTTCGTCCAGATGATCAAAGACGGTCACCGGCACATGGCAAAGAGGGGAAAGCACATCCAGGTAGTCGCGCCATTCCGCGCCGACAAGACAGAGCCTTTTGCCGTTCCAGTGGGGAAGGACCCGCTGGTAAAGTTCGACAGAATATTCATTCAGCGATACCAGGACAATGCGTTCATAACGGTTGAGAAGGCCAAGATCCAGGCCGCCTTCATACTGATAGGGGTGCTGGTAATAGGTCCAGATCTTTTTGAGAATGCTGACACAATTGCCATCGGAATCCAATACGGGAAGAACAGCATGATATGGACAGAGCCGGGAGGCCAACTGAAAAGTATCTGCTCTTTTTGGCAGGGCAAGATTCATGAATTCCAGCTGATGTTCAAGAAAAAATCGGGTGACATGGTAGCTCTGGCTGTTCGCGCTGCCGGGACGAATCCGCACTTCTAAGATATCATTTTCATTCAAATCCTGGAAAAAAACAGACAGGCTTTCCCGGGAGGGAGGCTCTTCGGTTTCAAATACGTAATATTCTCCTGGTACACTGATAATCATAAATAGAGTTCTCCTTATTATGAAGATAAAACATCAGACGGTTTTATGGGCGTTTTTTTGCCTCTGATAAAAATGGAGGACAACAGCCTCCAGATAACGCTTCAGGACAATCTGGATCTCTTCCTGGGGATTGATTGGCTTTACCAAAATGCCATAAATACCGGCCCGGTTTGCTCCATAGACATCCGTAAAAAGCTGATCACCGACAAACAGAGTGGTTTTCGGGGTTGTCCCCATTAATTCCAGGGCTTTTCTATAGTTATGGACAGCAGGCTTATGGGCTTTATAAATGTAAGGGGAATTCACCTCTATGGCAAAGGAAGATACCCGTGGCTTTTTGTTGTTGGAAAGAAGGCAGGTGCGGATACCTATGCTATGAAGATTTTGAAAAAAGGCCCTGGCCCGGGTATCGGCCGGAGCGCCATGGGGAACCAGCGTATTGTCAATGTCAAAAATTGCTCCGCGGATTCCTTTTTCCTGCCATGATTTCCAGTCAATATCATAGGTGCTGTCCACCCATTCCTGCGGGTAAAATCGATCAAGTATCATTTATTTTTTAACAGCTTACCAAGCTCCTCCATAAACGTGTTGACATCTTTAAACTCCCGATAGACAGAAGCAAAACGGACATAGGCCACTTCGTCCAGATCTTTTAGTTTTTCCATGACCAATTCACCGATGACGGAAGTTTCGATTTCCTTTTCTTCCATATTGAAAACCTGATTTTCGATCTCATCGATAATAGCATTGATCTGTTCGGTGGATACTGGTCTTTTGTGACAGGAGCGAAGAACACCATCCTCAATTTTTGCACGTTCATAGGTTTCCCTGGTGCGATCTTTTTTGATTACCATCAGAGGCATGGTTTCCAGTTTTTCATAGGTGGTAAATCGTTTTTTGCATTTCTCACACTGCCGGCGACGGCGGATAGAACTATTTTCGTCAGCCGGACGGGAGTCGATTACCTTGGTATCTGACGCATTACAATACGGACATTTCACTGTACTTCCTCCTGTTTTTCCATTTGTTATGTAACAGTTCAAATGTTTCTCTTTTATTGTACCTTACACGGGAGGCAAGTGCAACCAGTTTTTGCCAAAAATGCCCCGTTATTCGCTTTTACAGGTCTTTTCTGCATCCTTTAAAATGCGGATTTCAACAAGAATAATGTCATCGCCAATCTGTTTTACATCACAAAAAGGGATTACATATTCTTTTTCACGGCCGAATATTCCGCATAGGCAGCCAGGTCCCGGGATGATTAGATGAGTGATGCATCCGGTATGCTCGTCAAATTCAATATCCCCTACAAAGCCCAGACGTTTGCAGTCACAGATATTGATAACTTCTTTTTTTTTAAGTCAAAAATACGCATGGCATTCCCTGTCCTTTGCATTTTGCAGTCGTTCCTATTCTTATTTTATGCCCGCTTTTGAGGAGTGGTTCCTGAAAGAAACAGCAGATTTTTGCGAAAAATGAACCCCCAATGCCCAAACTCGCTTTGCTCAGACAATGTGCATTTTCGTTTCCACGCAAAACTCAGGGATTTAAGGACTTCTGAGTATTCTCAGAGATAAACTTAATGACATTTGACGTGGAGAAAAGAGCAGGACCGTCGGCCAGGCCAGACGGTCCATTCTTTTCCCCATAGATGAAGATTCCCGCAATTAAGCTTGATGAGTTGCTTTGTGGCCGCCCTTAACAGGGATTAAAACAGGGGAACAACAGCGCCCTCATAAGTGCTTTCAATATAAGCCTTGACCTCATCACTGGTCAGGGCCTCCACCAGAGCAACGATATTCTCATCGTTTTCATGGCCTTCTCTCACAGCAATGACATTGCCATAGGTGGTGGCGGCAATGGATTCGGAATCCTCCACAGCCAGGGCTTCGGAAACTTTAAAGCCGGCTTCAATGGCATAGTTACCATTGATAACGGCAATATCCACATCCTCGACTACCCGTGGAATCTGAGCCGCTTCGACTTCATACAGGTTCAGGTTCTTAGGATTCTCTACGATATCATTTTTGGTTACGGTCAAATCCGCACCGTCTTTGAGCTTGATCAGACCCTGAGCTTCTAAAAGCAGCAGGGCTCTCGCCTCATTGCTGGTATCATTGGGAACCGCAACCGTAGCTCCGTCGGCCAGCCCATCTAAAGAAGAAGCCTTGCCGGCATAGATGCCAAACGGTTCGTAGTGGATAGAAGCGGCAGATACCAGCTTGGTTCCGTTCTCTTCATTGAAAGATTCCAGATAGGGTAAATGCTGGAAGTAGTTGGCGTCCAGATCCGCCGATTCCAGCGCCAGGTTTGGCTGAATGTAATCGACATATTCCAGGATTTCCAACTCATAACCCTTCTGGGCCAGAACATCTTTGGCAGCACGCAGAATCTCGGCGTGAGGAGCAGGGCTTGCTCCCACTACGATTTTCTGCATTTCGGCCGGAGCGGCGGTTGTCTCAGCAGAAGCTTCTGTCTTTTTTTCGCTTTCAGCAGCTGCAGTAGTTGTTGGTGCAGCAGTGGTGGATTCTGCAGAATTACCGCCACAAGCAGTCAGTGCGGCAGCAAATACGGCAGCAGTCAAAATTCCCATTGTTTTTTTCATAAATAATTCCTCCTCATATGGATTGATTTATATGGCATTTTGCCAACAGCGATCCGTACATCCTGTAGGGAAAGCTGCTAAATCCGAATTTTAATTACAAATTAAAATAAAATTATTATCGGATTCGTTTGTCGCCTTTTTTGGAAAGCTGAGTGCCAATCTCCTGGATGATTTGTACCATTACTACCAGAAGGATGACAGCGATCCACATCAGCGCCGGTTCATACCGGTAGTAGCCATAGTTGATAGCTACGGCGCCTAAACCGCCTCCGCCGGTAAATCCGGCCATGGCAGAATAACTGAGAATCGTGGTGACAGCCAGGGCAGCGCCTAAAAGCAGGGATGGCCTGGACTCCGGAAGCAAAACCTTCCAAATGATCTGCCAGGTGGAGGCGCCCATGGATTTGGCGGCTTCAATCACCCCGGCATCGATTTCCCGGAAAGAGGATTCCACGACCCGGGCAATATAGGGGGCAGCGGCAATCGTCAATGGAATCACAATCGCCGGTGAGCCAATCCGAGTACCGATCACAATTTTGGAAAGAGGCAATACGATAAAGAGCAAGATTAAAAAGGGAACGGACCGCAGCAGATTGATGATCAACCCCAGGATTTTCTGAAGCCAGGGGACAGGATAAATGCCGTCATTGTCAGTTACCACCAGCACAATGCCCAAAGGCAGCCCGATCACATAAGCAAACAGGGAAGACAGGGCTACCATATAAAACGTCTCCCAAATTGCGGTTTTTAACATAGAAAGAGTAGTTGCATCAAACGTCATGTCTGGTCACCTCCTCGTATGGGATATGGATACTTTTCAGATAATTAATTATCCGGTTGGCATCCGGCTCTTCCTCCGGAAGTTGGATAATCATCTGCCCCATGGCAGTGCCCTGGATGTCTTTGGTTGCCGCATACATAATATTTACCGGAAGCTTACATGCCAAAACCAGATTGGAGATGATAGGCTCCGTGGATTCCCGGCCGTCAAAAATGATCCGTAGCTGCCGCGAATCGCTGAACTTTACCTGATTGACAGCATCTCCTAAAATCAGCTGCCGTCCGATCTTTGACTTGGGTTCCGAGAATATTTCAGATACGGTTCCCAGCTCGGCGATGTGGCTTTGGTCAATGATGGCCACTCGATCACAGATTGCCTCAATCACTGCCATCTCATGTGTGATGACGATGACAGTCACACCCATGGTCCGGTTGATCTCTTTTAGCAGAGAGAGGATAGATTTGGTGGTGTTGGGATCTAAGGCGCTGGTAGCTTCATCACACAGGATCACTTTGGGATTGGTGGCCAGGGCCCTGGCAATGGCCACCCTTTGTTTTTGTCCTCCGGAAAGCTGCGCGGGGTAAGCGCCGGCCCGGTCTGCCAGGCCGACCAGCTCTAAAAGCTCCATGGCTCTTTTTTTGCCTTCTTGTCTGGGTGCGCCGGCGATCTCCAGGGGGAAACAAACATTTTTCAGTACATTGCGTTGGGCGAGCAGGTTAAACTGTTGAAAGATCATACCCATGGATCGCCTGGCCATCCGTTTCTGTTTGTCGTTTTGGGCTGCCAGATTCTCTCCCTCGAAAATCACCTGCCCGGAGGTAGGGGTTTCCAGCATATTGATACATCGAACCAATGTACTTTTGCCGGCGCCGGACAAACCGATAATTCCGAAGATTTCTCCCCGGTAAATATCCAGATTAATGTTATCGAGTGCCACTACCGGACCATTTGCCGTTTTAAATTCTTTACCTACATTTTGCAGGCTGATAATAGGTTCTTCAAGTGCCATAATCGCTCCTTTCACTAAACTAAAAAATCGCAAACCTGCTCAGGTTTGCGATCGGATATCTATGGGCCTTATCACCGGAACCGTATCGTTCTTCTCACAATCCATGCAGATGATTCAGATATTTAAGCATACGAACATGCGGCACATGTCCATCATCATGCCGCTCATCATAGCCATATCCATCTGCAGGTTTGTCCGGTTACTCATAGCGAATCTCCATTTCCTTAAAAAGTTATGAAGCTTTTACTTATGGGCGTATTTTACGCTACTGCCAGGCATTTGTCAAGTTTTTTATCGTATTTTTCAAATTTCCTAAAAGTTTGCAATTTTCCTTGACATCTTAACAGGGTTTGTTGTATAATACCTTCGTTGCACAGGTATTCCTCGATAGCTCAGTCGGTAGAGCACGCGGCTGTTAACCGCGCTGTCGTAGGTTCAAGTCCTACTCGGGGAGTTGGTCCGTGGTGACCAGTATCTCTGGCCCCATGGTCAAGCGGTTAAGACATCGCCCTTTCACGGCGGTAACACGAGTTCGAATCTCGTTGGGGTCATTGGCAGCATAATTGCGGACCTTTAGCTCAGTTGGTTAGAGCAACCGGCTCATAACCGGTCGGTCC
>CAJUPI010000006.1 GCA_910588125.1 uncultured Lachnospiraceae bacterium | reverse complement strand
CGTCCGAACACAGGATAGAGAAATGACGGGTGACTTATTTTGCAACACCCTCCAATGGATCCCTGATTATGCTACTGAGAATTGATCCTTTCCCACAAAACACAGGGGACATTCGAAATCCTCCGGAATATCCTCCCATTTTGTGCCTGGCGCTATCCCGCCATCCGGATATCCCTGTTCCTCATCATATTCCCAGCCACATACGTCACATACATACTTCATACCTTTTTCCTCCTTCTTATATTGGGTACGCTCCTATTGTAAAGGAAACGTATCTCTCCGTCAATCGCTAATAAATTGATAAGTATCACATCATTTAGCAGAAGATGCATTATAATCGCATCTCTCACACTGGGCCAACACAGGATCCTGATCGCTCCTGCGGAAAATTCCTGACCATGCACATATGCTTTGCAGGATCGGAACCACAGAATCTCCCTTTTTGGTGAGATTATACTCCACCCTCGGCGGAATCTCATCATAAGATTTTCTTTCCACGAGCCCATCCTCGATCAATTCCTTTAAAGCGGCAGCCAACACCGCATCTGTAATATTCGTCATTTCCTTTCGGATCCCACTGTAGCGCAAAACTCGTTTCTCATTCAGCACACAGATAATTCTCGGCTTCCATTTTCCCCCGAAAATATCCAGGCCATATTCCAGAGGACAGCGGATATCCTGAGCCATTTTTTTCTGATACATAGTATCCTCCCTCTTATTTGAGAAGAACTCCCACGAACTCTCTTGCGCCTTATTATATCCCCTGTTCTCTTCCTTGGCAAGTTACTATGAAATTTAATAGTGACTAATAAATTTGCTAATATCTTGTTGTCCGGAAGCTTATTTCCTATAATGAGCTCATCAAACAACAAACAAACTTTGAATCAGGAGGGCTTGACTTATGTTAAACGAAAATGTAATCCGATTGTTGAAAGAAAACATGTGGGATCTGGCCACCAGCCAGAACAATGTACCTAATGTCGTGCCGGTTGCCTTTAAGGATGTAGCCGAAGACGGCAAACTGTTGGTGGGAGATGTTTCTCTTGACACCACTCTGAAAAATATCCAGGCGAATGGTCAAATCGCTGTTTCTGTATATGATGCTCAAAAGCTGGAAGGATACCAGATTAAAGGAAAAGCCGAATACTTGACAGAAGGAAAGGTAGTTGACACGTTCAAAACCATGGTGGAAAAAATGTTTCATGGTGCTGCCACAGCCAAAGGTGCGCTGATTGTCACTCCCGAAAAGGTAATTGTCACCACCCCCGGTCCGGAAAACAAAAAAGAGCTGTAATTCAGCCAATGTCATGGCGTTAGGGGCAAAAGGTATTTTTGCGGATCTGACCCTGGTATCATTTCATTTCGTTAATTTTCTCAGAAGGTACGCCATGGAAAAGGAGCGGGAAAAAGCCGGAAATGGTCTGCTGCTTTTTCCATGGCTGAGTATTCTCAGAGCTAAGCTTAATGACATTGGTGATTCTACCTTCATCCCCATCGCATTTCCATCAATGCAAACAGCTCACCGTCTCGCAGATGATTTTCCATATTCATCACCAGCATCACTCTCCTGTCCTCCTCGGGATACAAAAACTCCCTCTGCCATTGAAAATAATGAGGCCCGTCACCCAGATTCCGAATATAGCTCATCAATCCATCCAACACCCAGGCAGTTTGTTTGATATCTGTCAGGCATTCATTATCATAAAAACCATGCCATTTGCCATGTTCTCTGTCCCGCATGGACTGATTGGCTTCCAGATAGCTTTTACGTCCTTTTCCCACCAAATAAAACGCCTTTTGGTAATTTTCCTCCAACGCCTGCCAAAGCCCTTGCATAACCAGACTGGCTCCCCGGTAGCATCCGGCCTGAATACGGGCCTGAAGCAGCAGGGAATCACGAAACAGCTCTCTCTCCTGCCCATCCAGATACGTATCTGTTCTCTCACATTGCTGCAAAAGCTCCCGATAGCTTTCCTCTGCCTGGCGGCATAGAGATAAATACCAGCTAATCTGCCCCCGCAGCGTCTCCTCATCTGTCGCCCACAATAATTCCATCGCTCGCTTCTTATCGTCCCGCATATACTGAGAAACCAGAATCCGGCACACATGATTGGCAAACTGTTCCCCCGCATGGTCATCCTCATGGGAACCATAAGCCAAAGCAGAAGAAAAATATCTCCGAAAGCAGGAAGCGATCTCTCTCTTATTCTCCCTGCCATAATAAGCTGCTATATAGCTTTGCAGGTGTTCCTCCAAATCCGCATCCCCCTCCCGCCACAATAGAGAAAGCAAATCCAGATAATACACATGAGGCTTAATATTAGAACAATTGATGAGCCAATATTCGCTCATCCCGCGTTTCCTTACCTCCATCAGTTCTTTCTTGACAAACTCCGGCGAATTGGACAGCATAGTCATGTGATTGGCGGCCTGCAGATCATAAAAAGATACATGATAATATATCCCGTGCCTGCCTTCTGCCCTTTCCCGCGGCAGAGCCGGTATCCTCGGATTGTGATTTTCCTGCCTCCGCGTCACCATTTTCCCAAAACCATTGTCCGCCCAGATAAGAATCACATCTTCTGGAAGCTGCAGCAGTTTTTCTTGGTACAGCTCCATGATTTCGCCATACAGATTGGTACAGCAGATACTATTCGGATCGTCTCTTTTTACCATATCATATTGAAGACGGATTAATCTGCTGATCAGTTTTCCCCTGGCAGCCGGCGTGTCGTAGCCAGGGTCATTTTCCCAGAAAGGCACATCCTCCTGCCCCCTAAATCCAATATTCCAGACCACCTGCTGTCCCTTTTGCTCCTGGATAGCCTCCTCCCACAGCTGCCGGTATTTTTCTCCGTACTGGTCATAGGACGGCGTCAAATCCGGATAGGCTCTGGCAAACATCTCTGCCCCCAGTGGCTCTGCATGATGGTGAGTCAGATACAGTCCACGTTCAAAAACCAGCCTGCGGTTGAGCCTGGCATTCTTATCTGTCCCCGGAATCACCATATTTCCTCCACAGCGAAGCAGCGCCTCTATAGCCATCTCCCAGGGTCCTTCCTTCCTCTGTTCTACTTTCCAGGTGTGCAGGAGAACCTCATCATTGATAAACCATCCCCGAAGCCGAACGGCAAAAGGCTTTGACTGCCTATGGTAATCTTTTTCCACCTGCCGAAAGCTCTTTGACGGAATGGGCTGATCATTCCAGAACCAGAAATTTTCGACACCAAGCAATTCCCGGCTGATCTCATAAATTCCATAAATAAATCCCAAATGATCCGATGCCTCGCAGACTAATTCCTCTCCCTCTACAAAAAGCCGGTAACATTCTTTCTCCTGTTTTTTCTTTCTCAGGCGGATGCCCTTACAGATTCCCGTCTCTCCTTGCCTCTCCCCCTCTTTTGCAGAAAGACTACAGGCTTTTTTTAAGTCTCTTGCCAAATCAGCCGCCGCCAGTAGTACTGACAACGGCTGATCTGCAGCAAGAATTTTTGTGTCTGAAAATAATTTTATACACATTTTCTCCTGCCCTCTTTTTCGATAGTTTTATCCCTTGATCCCGTCCATGGCAATCCCGTCCACCAGATACTTCTGAAAAATAATAAAGAAGATAACCACTGGCAGCAGAGATATCACCGACATGGCAAACAGCCCGCCATAATTATTGTAGGAATTGGGATCCAGATACATATTCAATGCCAGCGAAATGGTAAATTTCTTTGTAGTACTCATAAAGATCAGTGGCTGGAAGAAATCCTGCCAAATCCAGTAAAAGGCAAAAATAGATGCCGTGACCAGAGCCGGCTTCACTACCGGAACCAGTACCCGGAATAAAATCCCCGCCTTCCCGCAACCGTCAATCATAGCTGCCTCGTCCAATTCTCTGGGAATTCCCCGAAAGAACTGAACCATCAGAAAGATAAAGAAGGCGCCACCGAAAAACCAGGGAAGTACCAGGGCAATCCGGGTATCAATCAAGCCAAGCTTTTTTAGGATAATGTACTGGGGAACCACCATCACTTGCGGGGGAATCATCATGGTCATCATTACACAGCCAAAGAGAAAACCAGAACCCCAGAACTTGATCCTGGTAAAGGCATAGGCGGCCAGCAGAGAAATAAACACACATCCTGCTGTTCCTGCAATCGTTACCACAATAGTATTCATAAAGAAGGTACCAAAGGAAACGCCTCCCACTCCTTCCAGCCCGCTCTTATAGTTGGTTGCCGCATCCCAGACTTTGGGAATCAGAGAATAGGCATCCTGAAACATGACATCGTTGCTCTTAAAGGAACTTGCTAACAGCCATAAAAGAGGATAAATCATGATAAAGCCCAAAAGGCAGGCCCCCACATGAAAAGTAACCGAATGGATTTGCTCCTTTTTTCTCATGGATTTCACCTCAGCTTTCATAATGAACCCAGTTGTTCTGAGTTTTAAAGAGAATCACGGTAAATACGGCAATGATCGCTACCAGCACCCAGGCCAGGGCACAGCTATAGCCCATATCAAAATAAGTAAATGCCCGCCGGTACAAATAAAGCACATAGGAAAGAGTACTATCCAATGGCCCGCCGTCTGTGATTACATAGCTTTCCGTAAATACCCGGAAGCCATTGATAATCTGTAAAATCAGATTAAAGAAAATGGTAGGCGTCAACATGGGCAACGTAATCCTTGTAAACACCTGCCAGGGCTTTCCTCCATCCACCATGGCTGATTCATACAAGGAATAAGGAATCTGCTTTAAGGCTGACAGAAAGATCAGCATGGAAGAACCAAACTGCCATACTCCCATGATCACGATCACCATCAGGGCCGTCCTGGGATTTCCCAACAATGATGTCTTCTGCTGGATTCCCAACAGGCCGAGCAGAGACATCATCACGCCTTTGTTGCCAAAAAGCTGTTTCCATACAATTGATACGGCAATGCTTCCACCAATAATAGAAGGCACATAATACAACGTCCGGTACAGGCCAAGCCCTTTGTGTTTCTGATTCAGCAGCATGGCCACAAACAGGGCAAAGGCCAGCCGCAGAGGAACCAGCAGCAATACATAGGTAAAGGTTACCTTCAACGCCTGCCAGAAGGTATCATCCTGAGTAAAAATACGCTGATAATTGCCAAGCCCGATAACAGACGGCGTGTTTAACAGATTAAAATCTGTGAAAGAATAATAGATAGAGATAATGGCCGGTATCAGCCACATCAAAAGAAATCCAAAAATCCATGGAGCAAGAAAAAGATAACCTGCAATGTTGTCTTTTCTTTTATAATGATGGAATTTCCCCAATTTTGCCATTTTAATTTTTCCCCCTTTGCAACTTTTCCTGCTTTGACACGCTCCCGGAATTCTGTCAAATCCGAAACAGAAATCCCGGGAGCGCCAGCTCTATCCTGTTAATTATTTCTCGTCAGAATTTCATCTGCCTTTTTGCGGAAGGAAGCCGCCGCATCCTCCGGACTCATCTGGTCATAAAAGGCCGCATTACAGGCGTCTGCAAACACCTTATTCACCTCTGACATACCGGTGGGATCCGGAGCCGGAGTTTCGCCGGCCATCTTAGCTGCCATATCCACATAGGCAAACATATCCTGCTGCCAAGGGGCCATCTTCCCAGAATTTGACAAATAGTCCCTGGCCATAGAGGAGGAAGGCGTTCCCCGCTCTGCCATCATAATGTCATTAGCTGTTTCAGAATTTAAGAACCAGTTAATAAATTCCGCTGCCTCTTTCTTGTGGGGAGATGTCTCGGAAATGGATAAAAACATACCTGGCTTCATCCACAGTCCCTTTTTGTCATCCGCACCAATAGTGGGCGGGGTAACCATCTTAATCTTGTCATTGGCTTTCGCCACCAGGGTGGAGTAGTTATTCCAGTTCTGGGTAAATGCTCCTTCTCCTGTCACCACTGGTCCTGCTTCTAATCCAAGAGTATCGATCTGTCCCATCTCGTCCGGCGTAGGAACCAGATCCTGATCCATAGCGTCTTTAAACATCCTGATATAATCTACCAGAATCTGATCATCCGCATAACCAAGCGATTTCTGGTCATCAGCAAACAGCTTTCCTCCGTGCTGGCACACCCAGTAATGGAACAAATTTGTGTCCAGAGTGGGATTGATCACCGCTGCGTCCGTCACACCTGCCTCCTTCAGCTTCTGATTCAGGGCAATAAAATCATCCCATGTCCAACTGGAGTCCGGCTCGGCCACCCCGGCCTTTTCCAGTACCTCCGGGTTATAGGGGAACGTAACCAGGGAGGTCGAGAGTACCAGCCCGGCCATCTTTCCATTAATGTTTGCACTGTTTAACAGCGCCTCGTCAATTCCTGACACGTCAATGGTCTTGTCATCGATATAAGGCTGCAAATCGGCAATGGAATTGTTTTTTGCATAGGTGGAAATGTAAAGATAGTCCATTTGCACAATATCTGGCATAGAACCAGAGGCGGCTTCTGTGGAAAGCTTGTCAAAATATCCGTCCCATCCGGCCGGAACTGCTTCAAAGGTAATGTCAGGATGCTCTGCCGTGTAGGCATCCAGAATCTTTTGGGTGTAATCATGCCGGGACTGAGAACCCCACCAGGTGAATTTCAGAGTCACTGCATCCCCGCTTCCTCCCTCTGCTGCTCCTGTTGTCGTGACAGCCCCACTGTTTTCCCCCGCCGCAGCCGTGCTTCCCGAATCCGTATTTCCTCCGCCGCAGCCAGTCAGCAAAGATGCTGCCATACCCATGGAAAGAAGTAGTGCCATTGTTCTTTTTTCCATAAAAATCCCCTTTCTCTGTGAGTTCTCTCATAAAATCTCACAAATTTTTATCTTTCCATGTTGTATTTTACCAAACTAAGAGCATACCGAACATGGAATTAACCGGAAGAACCATTGAAAAAAACCGACTTTTTCCATTTGAAAAAATCGGTTTTCTGTAAAAAACACTCTATTCTTTTATATCCCGAAAACATCCAGTCTGTCGCAGTCCTCCCCGGTATTCTGCCGGCGTCATTCCCGTTACCTTATGGAACACCTTGGAAAAATACTACCCGTCCGGCGCATAACCAACCAGCTCCGCCAGGACAGATATCTTCAAATCCGGTTCCTCCTGCAAAAGCCGTTTTGCCATCTCCACACGCTCATCAATCAGCCATGTTGAATATTTGCATTGCATCACCTTATGAAATGTCCTGCTTAGATGCTCCTCGTTCCGGTAAAGCACCTGCCCCGCCAGAAAACGAAGATTTAAAGGCTGATAAGCCAAATACTGGAAGGTGGCAAAAACCATCTCCTGAACCCGTTGCTGCTCCTTGCCTTCCCCGTGGCCCAAACCTTTACATTCTGCCAGAAAAAAGGCTGTCTGCCTGTACAATTCCCGTTCTTGCCCGATTCGTCCGGATTCTCCATCCTTTATATTCTCCCCTGTTTTCCGGATATCCTCCCAGGATATATCCATTGTCTTTCCGTACAGCACCTTGCCAACCCACACAGCCATCTCTGCCTGCTGTTCCAGGCTAAAATTCCGGCGCCTCATTCTCACAAAGATAAAATAAAGCTCCCGCAACAATTCCGTATCCTCTTGTGCATCCCGAATTCGCCGAAAGTCCACCACTCCCTTAGCTATACTCTCCGCCCGGACAAAGGTCTGATAAGAAAGAAGGCCGCTTCTGCCTTCTGCCTGGCCGATCCGCAGCAATTCTTCTATCTGCTCATAGAGAGGACGGATATCACCGATCCTGCCGGCCTTGCTGATCGCAGTAAAAATTGGCACCGGATTGCGTTTTCCCAGCTCCCTTTTCAGCATCTGGACACTTTCTTCCACCTGTGCTGCCCGCTCGTCCAGCATAAAAAGCATCTGGTTCTGGACATAGGCATACAAAAGCACACAAGTGTTGCCAATCTGTTCATTAATAATATTCTGTAAAATGAACTGTTCCAGATAGTCAAAACCTGTTTCCCGGAAAAATGCCAGAAGCTGCACAGAAATATTCTTCACATCATGCTCCGCTGCAAACAATCGAAAATCCTGTTCCTTAAATGTCTCTCCGTAAATCATATCCCGAAACAGCTGTTCCCTGGCCTTCGGCAAAAGCCGCGCCACAGTACTCCGGTACGACTCCTCTTGCTCCTTTCTGGAACGTTTTTGAATAATCTGCGCTATTACCTTATCCAGCACCTCCAAAATCTGCCTCTCATCACAGGGCTTCATCAGATAATAGCGGATCCCCTGCTCCATAGCCTTGCTGGTGTACTCATATTCCCCATAGCCGGACAGAACCACAAATTCCACCCATGGCATCTGCTCCCTGGTATTCTGAATCAACTCGATCCCATCCATCCCTGGCATCTTAATATCCGTCAGTACAATATCCGGGCTAAGAGTCCGTATCTTTTCCAGGCCCTCAATGCCATTCCAGGCCGTTCCCACCAGAATCATACCATATTGTTCCCATTCAATCAGGCCAGCCATACCTTCCCGCTCAATTTCTTCGTCATCCACAATCAATATCTTATATAATTGCTTATCCATGTTCCGGCTCCTTTTCTGACTGTCCCTGACCGGGCTTCGGCTCCTCCTCCAACCGGGGAATCTCAATCATAACCTTCGTCCCCTCCCCCGGCACACTCTCCACCGTCAACGTACATTCAGGGGAAACCATCGCCAGCCGTTCCCTGATATTGGCAAGGCCGATGCCATGTCCCTTAGGCTTACAAGTTCCATTTCTCACACGCTCCAACTCCTGAGGCATCATCCCCGGCCCCTGGTCTGTAACTGCAAACAAAAGAGTATCCTCCCGCTCCCTTGCTTCTACCACCACATCACACATAGTCAGGGAACGGTCTACCCCATAGCTGATAGCATTCTCCACCAATGGCTGAGGAATCATTTTGGGTACGTAATAATCCGCCAATACTCCGCTTTTTTCCACCATAAACCGGGCTCTGCTCTTATACCGGAACTGCTGAATGGCCATATAGCTTTCCAACATAGCCAGCTCCTCTTCTGCATTCACATACATTTTTTTAGAAAGCACTCCCCGAAGCAGGCTTCCCAGCTCCACTATCATCCGGGACGCATCCCCGGAATCTCCCGCCTTTACCATCCAGTTTAGGGAATTTAAGGTATTATACAAAAAATGAGGATTAATCTGGGACTGAAGCATTTTATACCTGGTGTCCTTGAGCAGAAACTGTTTCTCATAATTTTCATGAATCAGGATATCAATCTGAGTCAGCATCGTATCAAATTCCCGGGTCAGGCTGCCAGTTTCATCCTTTGCCGGATGGGAGGGAAGCAGCTTCTTTGCCCCCTTAAAATCTCCTTGCTCCACCACCTTCATCGTCTGAATCAACTGCTCTAATGGCCTGGTGATAGCCGCCGAAATCCGCTGCAAAAATAACACAGCCCCCATAAAAACAAAGGCAATCACCGTAAAAATCACATAGCGCAGTATAAGTACCTGCCCGTATATTTCTGAATATGGAAAATAATTCACATACATCCAGCCGGTCTCCCGGGACTTCTCATAACACAAAAAGGTGCGTTCCCCCTGAAGGGAAATCACCTTCCAGCCTCTTTCCTCTGTCAGCTCCGGCAATTCCAGGCCGTCCCCTTCCTCCTCCTGATAGATCATCCCCCGATCTGAATAAACCAGAAGAGTGGCATGTTCCGCCCCCAGTTCATTGGCCTTCTTCCCAATCCACGCTCCGATATCACTGGTGAAAATCAAGCTTCCCAGATAGCTTAAGGTAGCATTTTTCACCTCCAGGATATCCCGTCCCGAGATCAAATAAGGATAGTCCCCGGCAGGAGAAAGGAGCACATAACCGCCACTCTTTTCATGAAATTGCTGCAAAAGCCTTTCCCTCACCTGTGAGTCCAGCTCTCCTGTATAGGTCCCTGCCATAAATGTGATCTGGTTCTGATCTGTGTAAATCACATTCTTAATAATATCCTGGGAAAAAATTTTATTTTGTAGAATCGTCATCAGCTGTTGCCTGGCGTAGTTATACTCGGGAGAAAGATATTCCATCTCCTGCATCCGGGACAATTGGTTCTGGACTTCACTGCCGGTGGCAATAGAAACCGTCAGCTCCTCGATCTGCGACAACTTAGCATTAACCTGCTGGGCAAAAAAATCCAGCTCTGCCTGGGATTTCTCGTAAAGATAGTTGTCATAGATGCGGAAGGTGATCTGCAGGGCGGCAGCCATAATAGCACAGAGCAGCAAGGCTGCAGCCAGAAAGGTTATCGTGATCTTCCGGGAGAGCCTGGTATCCCGAAATCTGTTTCTCCAATTATCTGCCAATTTCAAAACTTTGGGCTCCTTTTCGTAATGGTTTCCAGTAGTTATTCACCTTTTGGTGGCCTTTTCCAGCAGCCACTTTCTGTGCTGTACTCCGTTCTGAACACAAAATACACCCACTGCTCACAGCGCATTTACCAGTTCCCCTGCCCTGGTTCCTGCCGCTGTCCCCACCTCATTATAAGCTTTTTGATAATAATGAAATTCATCCTTCATCAGACCGCGGCTGCGCATAATATGAAAATCATCACAAACTAATAAAACATCAGAAAGCTCTGCTGTCAATTCCAGCTGTGCACGGCGAATTGCGGAATAATCAAATCCTTTTTCTCCATTGTATTCACCGATGGTAATCAAAAAGCAGGCCTCAATTCCTTTATCTTTAAGCTGAAAAAACATTTTTTTAAATAAAGCCTTATAATTCTCCGGAGACGTTCCCAGATCTCCATCCGTCTCTCCCTGGCACCAAAGCAAATAGCGATGGCGGATACGGATTCTTTCATCTTCCAAATATTTCTCCGCCCGCTTCAGACGCATAAGCGCATCCGACAGATAATCTCTGTCTCCCTGCCACTCACAGATCGCCGAACCTCCTTTGCTGGCCGAAACCCCGATAACCGGCGTCTTTGTCTTTACATAATAAGCATTGATAAAAGATGTTACCATGGATCCGGTTTTCATCCCCGGTTCACAAATTCCATCCGGATTGTTTTCCTCACCACCAAAGGGTTCCTCTACCATGTGCAGGCATTTTGGATCCGAAATCGCACGGTATTCCATACCTGCCCCGGATATAATCTCAGGCGCAGCCTCCGGCCATTGCTCTGAAACAACTCCCCGTCCGGCCATATTAGACTGACCGCAAAACAGAAACAGATCATATTCTTTTTCCATAGCTTCCTCCCATTTTTTAATATCTCCCAATATTTTCCTTTTTTTATCTGCCGGATTTTTGTTTTCTATCCAGGCATCATTATACAAATGTGAGAAAATAATGTCAAGAAAATTCAATATTTTTAACATTTCTGTTTTTTAGTCTGTTTTTTTCAAACAAAAAACCGGAAATTTCCATTTTTTTAATGAACAAAATACTCCGACCCGCCCAAAAATAATAATATATTGGTAAGTACACTATTCATCGTGTCCATGACCTCTTCTCTGCCCGTTGCCATTGTCATGGTGGCTGCGCCCTTTATGCCCATCTGACCGCATATTGGTTTCGTTTCTGTTTTCGTTTTCTCCTGCCGTAGCTTCCTCATGATGTGATTCTTCTTCCTTCCCGGGGATCCCATCCACCAAATCCCGAATCTCTCTCATGGTCATGCCTCGGATTTCCTCTGGTGTAATGTCTGGACAAAGCTTCTGCACCTCCAGAAACGCTCTGTACTTTCCACAGGACATTCCATGCTCATGGGCCGGCGCAACCTCTCTGGAATCAGCAGAATAACAATAAGTATTTTTATATTCTGACACACAAGACTCCATATCAGAAAGAATTCTCACCGACTGATTTCCCCTTGATTCCATAACCGTGATCGTCATAATCTCATCCTGCGACAGCAAGGCAACCACTCTTTCATTTTCCAGTATCTGACTGACTGCTTCCCGATACTCCATAAACCGGATGTCCAACAGAGCCGCCAGTTCCCGTCCGTCCTCATTGTATGCCTCCACCGCCACCACCCGATCAAACCGGTTAATCCCCAATTCCAGAGAGGGATTGACATCAATACTGATTTTTGCTGTAGGGGTAAAATAGAACCAGTTTCCGCCAAATACCAAAAGAAGCAGGCACACTGCCGCCGAGACAAGAGGCCGATAGCTGTTTTTCGCCCGCTTTGTATATCCTCCCGTCTTCCCGGCAAGAAATTCTCTGGTCTTATCCTTTAACTCCTCCCCGGCGTGCACCCGGTCAAAGGCTTCTTTTATTCTGTCATTCATATCCGTCACCTCCCAGCTTCTCCCGGAGCATCTGTTTTGCCCGTGCCAGCAACGTATAAACCGTATTGACATTTTTCCCCAGAATCCTGCCGATCTGCGGAGCCGTATATTCCTCATAAAAATGCAGATATACCACTTCCCGATATTTAACGGGAAGCGAAAGCACGGCTTCCAAAACCTCACGATTGTCCGGCAATAGAAGCGCCGGCTGTTCCATGATCTCCTCCAGAGATACCGTATGACTTCGAAAAAAGTTTTTCAAAAAATCCTTGCAGGCATTGACTGTGACCCGGATAAACCATGCTTTCTCATGCTCTTCATTTTCAAAGGAAACAGAACTAAGGACATACCTCAAAAAAACATTTTGAAATATGTCCTCTGTATCCGCATGATTCTTAAGATGTACCATGCAAAGCCGCCGAACCATATCCGAATATTGTTCAATGGCCCGGGTTACCTCCTGTTCGTTACGCATTTTGAAGCTCCATTCATCTTTCGGTCTGCCATCCCGTTATTTTGGCGCCCTACCGACAATGCCTTCTGTGCCTCCCCTGATCGCCATAACAACCATGGCCGTACCCTGTGCCATCATGAGGGCAGGTACCGTCCGCATAATAGTCACAAATACCATCATTATTTGCATCCACAAAATGAACGCCATGCCAATTTTCATCACTGCTGTTCATGCCGCAATAATCGCAGATCCCGTCTCCATCTTCATCCGCATAAGCACAGGCTGTACTGGCAAAATCGCAAACGCCATCCTTATCTGCATCCTGAAAATGACATCCCCGGCCTGCCGCAAACGCACTTGTTGCCCCAAAACCAACTACCAATACTGCTGTCAATATACCTGCTAATTGTTTTTTCATATCTCTGATCTCCTGTCATTATTAATAGCCTTTTCTGGCTTCAACAATAATACGATTGAGACAAGCCGATCCATTCAAAATTTCCATATTTTTTATGCAATCTTTTAAAAGCCTTGCTTCCTGCGCTTTTGGGGAAACTCCCCCATGCCGCTTTCCCGGCACCACCATAAATGAAAAGGGGTTACTTTACCCCTCCGGGGAATGTGCGTAATTCCTGCAATTTGACAAGGCGCTCAAACCAAAGATATCTTCATTATAAGATTTCTCTATCCCCACGTCAACGAAATATTCCATGAGTAATTGCCGCTGCCGGTTTCTCGGAGAAGTAATGCGAGGCATTGCAGCCTTTACCTTCCTCCGGCGGCGATAATTAACCGCTCTGCCGCCTCCTTCACAAACTCCGGATCCGTCGCCAGGTTCATTCGGATAAACCCCCGGTAATTTTCACCGAACCACTCCCCATAATCCACCGCCAGCCGGCATTTTTCCTGGACAAGCTTTTGGATCTCATCCGGATTGACATAAGCCCGCAGATCGATCATGGGCAGGTAGATCCCTTCCATACAACACACCTGTGCCTTGGGAAGCTCTCTTGCCAGGGTATCCTTGAGACAAAGATAATTGTCATGAATCACCTCCAAAAGATTCCGAAGCCACTCTCCCCCGTGCTCATATCCGGCCATGGTAGCCACCATGCCCATGATACTGACCTCCGTCCGGTTCAGCCCGGAGGCAAATGTGTCATATGCCTCCATAAGCTTCTCATTGGTAATAATGATATGGGAATGAATCAGGGTCGCCAAATTAAAGGTCTTGGTCGCCGAATTCAGCGTAATCACCATATCCCGGTATTTTCCACCGCTAACCACAGCCGCCGGCACAAATTTTCTTCCCTCAAACACCAAATCCTGATGAATCTCATCGCTGACCACTAAAACCTGATGTTTTTGACAGACAGAGAGCACCGCATCCAGTTCTTGTTCTGTCCATACTCTTCCTGCCGGATTATGAGGAGAACACATGAGGAACAATTTTACTTCATTTTCCACAATGGCATTCTCAATTCTGTCCACATCCATGGAAAAATAGCCATCTGCATAATCCAGCTCCACCTTTACCAGCCTTCGGTTATTATTGGTGACAACATTGTGGAAAGGGTAATAGACCGGCGTCAAAATCATGCAGGCATCACCAGGCCTGGTAAAGGCATGAATCATCCAGGAAATCCCAGTCACACAGCCTGTGGAAAACCGCACCCACTCCTTTTTCACCAAAAAACCGTACCGTTCCCCATCCAGTCCGAAAAAATCCTGTAATAATCCTGGGGAACAATACTATAGCCAAATACCCCGTGCCGGGATCGCTCTACCAATGCCTCCACAATTGGCTCACAGGTCTTAAACTCCATGTCCGCCACCCACATGGCCAGCAAATCCTTTTCTCCGAACTTTTCCTCCAGCCCATCCCATTTGGAACAGTTGGTGTTATGGCGATCCACCAGATATTTTTGTAAAAATTCCTGTTTTTCCATCTTACGCTTCATGATTCCTCCTCTATAGAAGCCTGTTCATCACCGGATGCTCAGGCAGACTCTATCTATCGTACACGGGGTTGTTGCAAAATAGGTCATTTGCCATTTCTCAGGCATTTTATTTCTCAGCCGTTGCCTCGATCTCGCACAGCACGCCTTTGGGCAATGTTTTCACTGCCACACAGCTTCTGGCTGGTTTTGATACAAAATATCTGGCATACACTTCATTAAAAGCTGCAAAATCTCCCATATCCGCCAGGAAACAGGTAGTCTTAAAGACTTTCTCAAAACTGCTTCCCGCTTCCTCCAAAATCGCTCCCACATTCTGACAGCTCTGCTCAGCCTGAGCTGCAATTCCTTCCGGGACCTCGCCGTTTTTGGGATTTACCGGAATCTGACCGGAAGTATAAACAATCCCGTTTACCTCAAAACCCTGAGAATAAGGACCGATTGCTCCTGGTGCTTTTGTTGTGTTGATAATCTTCATAATTAAAATCCTCCTTTTTTCCGTTAGTCGTTCTTCCTGTTGCGTATCTCATTCAAATTTAGTGTTCCGGTTCCATCTTCCAGGATAAACACCGGCATTCCAATTCCATCCGCTTTCTTAACTTTATCAAACATTGGGATCCTTTTCCCGTATCTTCAAAAACTCCTTCCCGTCTTTAAATCACCCCGGACCATCCTGTCACAGTCAGCAAAAATACAATCACACAGGCCAGTCCAATGAAGATCAGCACCTTGGGAAGCACCCACTGAAACCACTTGGCAAAGGGTACATCCGCCATAGCACAGGAACCGATCATCCAGCCAAGCAGTGGGGAAAGCAGGTTGGTAAAGCTGTCGCCCATCTGGTAGGCAACCACCGCCAGGTTCAGCTCCATTCCCAGAGCCTCTGCCACCGGCTTCATAATCGGTACCAGAATGGCTGCCTTGGAGGTGGCAGAAGGAATCAGCGGGTTAATAATCGAAACAATCAAAGTCAGGCCAATACTGGAAACCGACCGGGGAAGTGTCAGTAAAGGTTTGGTCAGCACATAGACAATCGTATGTATCACATTGCCGTTTCCCAGCACTAGGGAAATCACCTTGGCAAGGCCAATAACAAATGCCACAAACGCCATGGAACCAAGCCCCCTGGCAAAGGTCTGTCCCAGTTTTTCCGGACTCATCCCGCCAATAAATCCTACAATTACCATAGTACACAACATAATGGCAATCATAAAGTCAAAAGTCAGGTTGCTGTCCCCGCCCAGAAGGGGATACATGGCAATCACCACATACTGCAGGACGAAAATTACGATAACCGCAATCTTTCGCCAGTTCATCTCTACCTTTTTCAAGACCTGGGAATCCTCGCCACCTTCCAGTGCCCCAGGTCTCCACCCATCCGCATACATCAGAGATGCCCGGGGATTCTTCTGAATCTTTTTCACATAACCCAGAACCATAAAAATAGCCACTGCCAGGAAAAAGTTCATAATCACCAGCCTGGTGAAAAAAGCAGAATAGGGAATCACGCCCATAAGCATCTGAGTGGTAGCCTGCTGAGCCGGCCCTGTCCCGAATCCAATCAGCGAAGCAAAGGTGGTCACTCCCAGGGCGCAGATAGGGTCAAGCTTTAATTTCTTAGCAAAAAGCACACCGATAGGAACCACAGCAATCAACGCATCCGTTCCCCCAAAGCCTCCCAGGTATGCCATCAGAACCATCATCATGGCAATGAGAATTCCTGCTCCCTTATCTTTTAGCTTATAGACACCCCAGTTCATCAAATCGTCCATTACCCCGGTCTCCAAAACCACATTAATGTTAGCCCCGGACACCATGACTACAAACATGATGGTAGCAGCGCCAATCATGCCCGACTTCATCAGCATCAGGGCATCCCAGGGATTGACCGGGGTCTGATGGCCAAGGAACTCAAATTCTGTCCCCATGATCTCCCCCGCCTCATTGGTGGCAAACTGGCCTGCTGGAATCAAATAAGTAGCCAGGCAGGACACCAGGATAATCCCAAACATAATCCACAGTAAATGCGGCATTTTAAACGCTTTCTTCTTCTCCATTGCTTTCCCTCGCTTATCTTGAAAGTTTCTTTGCCCTCCGGCGACTTTTACCGGATATCATCACTTGCTCAGCACAAACCCAACCTCGGCACAAACACCCAAAGCCAGAGCTGATTCATCTATATCAAACTTCCCATTATGATGGGCGGCACCGCTGCCATACTCCTCATTGCGGATACCCAAAAACCCCAGCGCCCCGGGATACTTCTCCAGATACATGCTGTAGCACTCCGATGCATACCATCGGTCACAGTCCGCAAAGACATCCATACCGCAGATTTCCCCGGTCATTTTCTGTGCCCTCAGAGCTACTCCCTCATCATTAACCACCGGCAGCAGACTGATCTTATTCCGTGGTGCGAATTCAATGGTACACTTGTGACACACTGCCGTATTCTCTGCCACCATATTAATAATTTTTAATGCCTTTTCTCCTTCCTCCTTGTTAAAATACTGGGCTGTTCCTCCAATATAGGCATCCTCCGGAATCACATTGGTGGTCTCCCCGGACTGGAACACACACAGCCCTAAAGTAACGGTTTCCTCGGCATCAATCTGGTTTAAAAAAGCTGAGTCAATCTGAGTGACAATATGAGCTGCCGGCACGATAGGATTCGCCGCCTGATCCGGCCTGGAGCCATGTCCGGCTTTTCCCCTTACATGGAAGCCGATTCCCACAGTTCCTGCCATCCGGGGGCCAGGAACAATATTCACCTTCCCTGCATCCAGCCCGCTGTACACATGAAGGGCAAAACACTCGTCAATCGGATATTCCTCCAGCATTTCCAACATGGTCTTTATCCCACAGTTGGTCTCTTCCCCCTCCTCAAAGCAGCAATAAACGCTTCCCTCAATCTCCTCCTTTATTTTCAGCAACACCTTCATGGTTCCCAACAGCACTGCCATATGGGCGTCATGGCCGCAGGCATGGCATTTACCGTCAACCTCAGAAACGCAAGCCTTTGGCTGTTTTAAATTGCAGTCCTCCTCCTTCACCGGAAGCCCGTCAATATCCGCCCGGATAACCCGGTGCTTCCCTGGCTTTCCTCCCTGGATAATAGCAATGATTCCCGTACCTGGCAGCAGCTTATAGCAACCCCCCATGCTCTCGAGCTCTCTTACCAGAACGTCCCGTGTATGAAACTCTTCCCCGGAAAGCTCCGGATGCCGGTGAAACTCCCGGCGCATCTTTACCATGTAATCCTGATACTCTCCGGCCAGCTCCTTGATCTTTGCAAATTTCATACCCTCTCTCCTTTCGTTTTTGTTTTTTTATTTTTTAATTATTTGTATCCCCTTGTCGTCTTTACTTCTCCCCCAAATACTTTTCTGTATGCTTTGTATTCACTGCCTCACAAATTCTTTTCAGCCCTTCCTCCACTGTTGCCCTGGGGCAGGCCAGATTCAGGCGGATAAAGCCATCCGAATTCTGCACAAACATATTTCCCCCTTCCAGAAGAACCCCCGCTTTATAGGCAAAGAACAAAGGCAGCTTCTCATCCGGCTCAAAATACTCATTCAAATCTACCCAGGCTAGATAAGTAGCCTCCGAAATCCGATACTTAGCCCTGGGAAGATGCTCTTCCAGATATTCCCCTATAAAACGGAAATTTTCATCCAGATAAATCCGCAGTTCCTCCAGCCAGCTTTCCCCCTTCTCATAAGCTGCCTGAGCCGCCGCAATACTCAGAGGATTATCAAAATTATAATGGCGATCCAACCAAATGCCCCGCAGTCTCTCATCCCGGATAATTATATTGGAAATCATCATTCCCGCCAGATTAAAGGTTTTACTGGGCGCCATGCAAGTAATCAGACGTTCATATTCCGGCATCACCTTTCCCAAGGGAATGTGCTTCTGGCTTCTGCGCAGCAAATCACAGTGAATCTCATCCGAGATCACCCACAAATTATTATCTTCAATAATCCCTGCCAGCTTTTCCAGTTCCTCCTCAGTCCACACCCGGCCGCTGGGGTTGTGGGGGTTGCAAAGAATCAGCAGCGTATTTTTATCCTCTGCCGCCTTGACTGCAAAATCCTCAAAATCAATAGAATAGCACCCATTCTCATAAATCAGATCCGAACAGACATAATCCCGCTTATTAAACTCCGCCGCATACTTAAAATAAGCATAAGAGGGAGTCAAAAACAGTACTTTCTCATCCGGCTGGCAAATATATTCTACCAGCTCGTACAATGCAGGGATAATCCCGTTGGACATCACTAGTTCTTCTCTCTTAAACCCCCATCCATAGCGCCTCTCACACCAGGCCAGAAACGCATCATAATAGCTTTTTTCGAACACCCGGGTATAGCCGAAAATTCTCTTATCCAGCCGTTCCCTCATTCCGTCAATTACCACATCCGGAGTTGCAAACTCCATATCCGCCACCCACATGCGGATAAATTCCTCGTCTTTATAAGGAAAAGTCATATTCTCGTCCGCGTGAAAAATATAACTGCGAAATCCATCTGTGTTCATGGCATTGGTGTGTCTGCGGTCGATTATTTCATCAAAATTGTACATATTTTCTGCTTCCTTTCTTTGTTTTTTACCCTTTTTGTTTTTTATGAGTTGATTATAACAAGACAAAAATAGGAAAGCAAACCAACCAATTTTTCTTTACAATAAACTTTTTTGTGTATTTTTTCTTCTCAGTGGATTTTTTTCACTTTTTATGCTACAATATTGGGAAAGATGTCAAAAACCAGTAAAAATCACAATTTTATTGATTTATACGAAACTTTTTATCACCATTCCGGTTGAACCTATCACACCATTCCAAGGAGAATCCCATGTCCGAAATCAGCACGGAAATCGGAAAGCAAATCCGTATTTTCCGAAAAAGACGCCATATGACCCTGGACATTTTGTCCCAAAAGATCTGCAAAAGCAAATCCACTATCTCCAAATATGAAAAAGGAGAGATTCCCGTAGATATCGAAACCCTCTACGATATCGCTCAGGCTCTGCAAATTCATGTAGAACAGCTTCTCTACTGTCTGCCTGGCAGAACAGCCCTTTCTGATACCAAGGGCCGCCCGGCATTTTTTGCCGGTTGCTCCCAGTTTTACTCCTATCTGTTTGACGGCCGAAACAATCAGCTTACCCGCTGTGTCTTCGATGTCCTGTCGGAGACCTCCGATTCCGCCTACAAGATCATGATGTACATGAATTTTAAGGACTTTGATCATTACCGCACCTGCGAAAATACCTACTGGGGATATATTGAACACTACGATGCCCTCACTCACATCCAGCTGACCAACCAGGACTCCCCTATCGAAAAAGCCAGCGTACAAATTCTGGCCTCCTACCTGGATGCAGATACCAAATGGGGGCTGTGGAACGGCTTCTCCTCCCGCCCTATGATGCCTATTGCCATGAAAATGCTTTTCTCCAAAACCCGCCTCCATGAGGATGCCGCCCTGGCCCAGAAACTAAAGGTATCCCGGGAAGACATTCGGCTGCTAAAGCTTTATAATATGCTTTCTGTACTATAAAATGAGCCATCCAACCATCGGGTGGAGTTGAATTAAAACAGGGCGCCACAAAATAAAGAGGGGTGCAAAATAAGTCCCCCGCCATTTCTCTTATCCAGTGTCCGGCTGTTCACGAACATTCTGTCTGATATTGACGGACTTTGTCCGTTAAGAGCAGACTGTGTGTACGTGAACCGTCCGAACACAGGATAGAGAACTGACGGGGGACTTATTTTGCATCCCCCTCTATTTTGCAGCACCCTGTTTTCTGAATTATTTCTGTTATCTCTGTTTTCCCATCACCACAATTTTCCTAAAATCTCTTTCTCCGCAAACAAAGCAGTAGCCCCGCCTGTGTGTAAAAATACCACATTGCTGCCCGGTGCCACCCTTCCAGAGCGGACATAATCCACCAGTCCGGCAAATCCCTTCCCACTGTAAACCGGGTCTAACAACAGACCTTCTTTCTCCGCCATCATTTTAATCGCCTCCGTGCCCCCTTCACTGGGCATCTCATATCCCGGCAAATAATAAGAGGCGTCAATGTCAAAATCTTCTTCTGTTAATACCGGCTCAATCCCCAGCCATCTTAAGGTGTCATTTCCCAGTTGGACCCGGCTCTTTTTATAATCCGCATCATGGCATGTGACATCTATGGACACAATCCTGATATCCGCCCCTACCAGCTTTCTTCCGGCAACCAGCCCCGCCATAGTACTTCCTGTACCGTTGGCATGAAAGAGATAATCACCATGTATCCCTATCTGGTCAAGCTGGTTTTGCAGCTCTGCAAAACCTCCGACAAAGCCTGCTGTTCCTACAATACTCGCCCCGCCTATAGGAATATCATAACATTTATGGCCTTCCGCCTCCAGTCTGGCAATATGCTCCTTTCCCAAACGGTACATCCTCTCATCCGCCTCCGCTTCGCTTTCCCCCTGGTTCATTTTTATAATGTGAATCTCTGCCCCCATAATCCTGTCCAGCAAAAGATTACCCTTCAAATCCTCCTCGTCCGGCTCCACAATCGCCAAAAGATAGAGAATTGGTTTTAATCCTTCCTTCCTGCATGCCTCCACAGTCTGCATGGCATGATTGGACTGGGTGGCCCCATAAGTGAAAACATACTCTGCCCCCTGCTTTTTCGCATCTCCCAGCAGATACTCCAGCTTCCTTATCTTGTTTCCCCCAAATAAGCTCTGTCCGGAAAAATCCTCCCGTTTAATGTAAAGATTGACTCCCAAATATTCAGAAAGGCGTTCCAGCTTATAAAATGGCGTGGGATAAAATCCCAGGCTGGCTCTGTCCTTTTTATCAAGAAGCTCCTTTACCTGCTCACAATTCATCATTTCTTATCTCCTTCCTTATCTGATATGCTCCATTTTAACTTATAAATTTTCTCTTGTAAAATCAATTATATCTCTTACAAAATATATGTAAATCAAATTTTTATTATTGACATATGCCCGAAATAAAACTATAATAAACACTAGTCCCAGCTACTTAAACCCTTCCAATAATCTTTGTCCAGTAAATAAGGAGGCTCTATGCCAAGACCGACAAAATGCAGAAAAGTATGTCATTTCCCACAAGTCCTGGAATTTTTCCCCTCCCAGGGCAAAGATACCGATCCCCCGGTGATTCTGACTGTAGACGAGTATGAATCTATCCGTCTGATCGACAAGGAGGGGCTATCTCAGGAACAATGCTGTGAGTTTATGCAGATTGCCCGGACTACCGTGCAGCGAATCTATGAAAGCGCCAGGAAAAAACTTGCTACGGCACTTGTAGACGGGCTTCCCCTGCGCATCGAAGGCGGGGACTTCTGGCTGTGTGACGGCCAGAATACCCATTGCGGACAGGAAGGGTGCTTTAAGCGCCATTACCGCCAAAAATACAAAAAACCAAAAGGAGAACTTGTTATGAGAGTTGCAGTAACCTACGAAAACGGCCAGATTTTCCAGCACTTTGGCCACACACAACAGTTTAAGGTATATGATATTGCCGATGGCGTGATCACAGGCTCTGAAGTTGTCGGCACCAATGGCAGTGGCCACGGGGCGCTGGCCGGCGTCCTCAATGCCCTGCAGGTGGATGCTCTGATCTGCGGCGGCATCGGCGGCGGTGCTCAGACAGCACTGGCCGCTGCCGGCATCCAGCTATACGGCGGCGTCCTTGGCGATGCTGATAAGGCGGTAGAAGCCCTGGTTGCCGGTAACCTGGAATTCAATCCCAATATCCAGTGCAGCCATCACGAGCATGAGCACGGCCAGGGGCACGCCTGCGGCGAACATGGCTGTGAGGATAAAAATCATTGCCACGAGCATCATTAAATTCCGGGATGCGCCGGTTTTTGTAAAGCAGCTTCTGCATTTACGCGCAACAAAAACCAGTGCATCCCAGCTCATAAATAATAAGCAAAGAAGCCGTCTAATGGAATCATCTCAGCAATCCTGGCATTTTCCCGCTCTTTTGTATTTATGCTCATAACCATGCTGCTTCTTCCCGCACTATTGGGCATCCATGGAATCTGGCTGGTCACACCGGCAGCAGAGCTGATGGCACTTGTCCTTTCAACAATACTGTTTATGAAATACCGGAAGCAGTATTTTTATTAAATATCCCTATTTTTGAAAGTTTATTCCAATGTTGACAACAAATGACAAATGATGATTTCTATGATACAATATAAGCATCTATTTTAAAAGGAGGATTTCTTGTATGAAAAGAAAGTCTATACTGTGTGCAGTGCTGGCCATGTCGATAACATTCTCGGGCGTTGCCTATGCCGGAGAATGGAAGCAGGACGAAAAGGGATGGTGGTACCAGAACGATGACGGGGGCTATCCGGCAAACCAGTGGCAGGAGATAGCCGGGAAGCAGTATTATTTTGATGCTGATGGGTATATGCTCGCAAATACCACTACGCCGGATGGCGCCTTTGTCGGAACTGACGGAGCACGGGCAGAACCCTCCTCCCCTCTGTTTGACTTTGAAATAGACGATTCAAGAATTGTATATACGGGCTATAAACTCATGCATGATTATCATGACGACATGTGCCTGGTCCTTTATTACGATTTTACAAATAAACTGGCAGACTCACAATGGGCAGGGATTGCTGATTATGGAATAACTCTGTTCCAAAATGGTGTGGAATGTGACTCGACGTTTGTTTGGGACGAACGAGACGAAGCCATGGAAAACTATTCAAAGGAAGTTTTGCAAGGAGTTACCATTAACGTGGCCAAAGCATATAAATTGCAGGACAAAAGCGATGTAGTTATCCAGATTAAGGAAATCTGGAATTGGGATAATCCCCAAAAGCTAACAGCCACATTAAAAATCAATTGAGATAACGGTCTTCGACTGCAACATTAAATTAAGAAGCAATATTTGAAAACGGAATATGACGCCTCAAAATAGGTTATCTGCTATTTCACGTACCCGCTTTCCGGCTGTTCACAAGCACATTGTCCGGACACAAGATATAAATATGCCTGATAATTTATTGGGGGCGTTTTTTATGTTACTCTAAATTTCTTTGTTCTCCATATCTGCCTTATTTTCTATCTGAGAATGGAAGGAAGAGGCATCCTTCTCGTTTTAGATCCAATAGTATAAATAAAATACCCAATCGTCCAAACAAAAAGCTCACCCGCCTCTTGCATTTCCATCCCTTAGTCAGTTATACTTATAACAAGCAGCATAAAACCCTATCTTTACCACACTTTCTACAAAAGCTGCCGTGCATCAAGCGAATCAGACCGCACAAAACATCCAAAAAGGAGGCAATCTTATGGGAAATGGCAGGAAACCGGCGCTGGTGGTTATGGCCGCCGGCATGGGAAGCCGTTATGGAGGATTAAAGCAGATTGACCCGGTAGATGAACAGGGCAATATCATCATGGACTTTTCCATTTTCGACGCCAGGGAAGCCGGATTTGAAAAAGTCATCTTCATTATCAAAAAAGCTATTGAAGAAGAATTTAAAAAGAATATCGGACAGCGCATGGAGCAGCACATGAAAGTTGAGTATGTATACCAGGAATTAGACAAGCTTCCTCATGGTTTTTCCGTGCCCGAGGGACGGGTCAAGCCCTGGGGTACTGGCCATGCTATCCTTTGCTGCAAAGGTATCATCCAGGAACCTTTTGCCGTCATCAATGCGGACGATTATTACGGAAAACAAGCTTTTCGGGAAATATACCGCCAGCTGACCACACATGAAGATCAGGAAAAATACCAGTATGCTATGGTAGGCTATCATTTGAATAATACCATGACGGAGCACGGATATGTAGCCAGAGGCGTCTGTACCACAGATGAACAGGGAATGCTTAAAGATATCCATGAACGGACACACATTGAAAAACGGGGGGAAAATGGGGCTTACACCGAAGATGAAGGCAAAACCTGGGTCACTCTTCCGGGAAAGAGCGTGGTATCCATGAATCTGTGGGGCTTTACTCCCAGTATCCTGGATGAGCTGGACAGACGCTTTTCAACATTTTTAAAAAAATCTTTGCCGGACAATCCTTTAAAATGCGAGTACTTCTTGCCCTTTGTGGTCGATGAGCTTCTAAAAGAAGAAAAGGCGCAGGTGGCTGTCCTGCAAAGCAAAGACCGATGGTACGGCGTAACCTATAAAGAGGATAAGGAGACCGTGGTCCAGGCTATCCGTCATCTGAAGGAACAGGGACTCTATCCGGAAAAATTGTGGGAGGATTGCCATGAATAATAATATTGAACGAAAAATGGAGGCGGCAAATGCCTTTGCCCTAAAAGGGCAGATAAAAAGCTGCGAGCCCTACGGAAGCGGCCATATTAATCACACCTTCCTCCTTCTCTGTGAGGAAGAGGGACGAGAAAACGCCTATATTTTACAACAGATGAACCACGATGTCTTTAAGGATATTGACGGGCTGATGAAAAATGTCAAAGGGGTAACCTCTTTCCTGCGCCATCAGATCATAGAAAATCACGGAGATCCCGATCGGGAAACCCTGAATCTGATCCCTACAAAGGACGGGCAGGACTATTACCAAGACAGCCAGGGGTATTTCTGGCGGACCTATCTCTTCATTTCTCAGGCCACCTGCTATAACCTGGTGGAAAAGCCGGAAGACTTTTATCAGAGCGGGAAAGCCTTTGGGCGGTTCCAGTGCCTTTTGGCCGATTTTCCGGCAGACGAACTGACCGAAACCATTCCCAATTTCCACAACACGCCTTCCCGGTTTGCGGACTTTCAAAAGGCTGTGGAAGCCGATGTAATGGGACGAGCCAGCGAGGTCCAGGCAGAAATCCGCTTTATCCGGGAACGAGAACAGGAAATGGGCCTGGCTCTCAGCCTGCAAAGCCAGGGCAAGCTCCCTTTGCGGGTAAGCCACAACGACACCAAGCTTAACAACATTATGATCGACGATGCCACCGGCCAGGCCCTGTGCATTATTGATTTAGACACCATCATGCCAGGATTTTCCATATTTGATTACGGAGATTCCATCCGCTTCGGCGCCAACACAGCAGAAGAAGATGAGCAGGATCTGTCCAAGGTATCCCTTTCCCTACCCCTTTTTGATATCTACACCAAAGGATTTCTGGAAGGATGCAAAGGCCGCCTGACCGAGATGGAGATGGAAATGCTTCCCTACGGAGCCAAAATGATGACATTGGAATGCGGCATGCGGTTTTTGGCCGATTATCTGGCAGGAGATATATATTTTCATGTCAGCAGGGATGGGCACAATCTGGATCGCTGCCGGACTCAGCTTGCCCTGGTTGCCGATATGGAGCGAAAATGGGAGGATATGAAACGAATTGTAAAAAAATACACTCCCATAAAATAAACGGAGAGCACAATCCTGCTGCTTTTTCGCTACATCGAATGCTTTTCCGACAGCAGGCGAATGGAAGAAGCATATTCGGACGGATTCATATGCGTAACCTTTTTAAATTGCCTGGAAAAATAATGGATGGAGGTGTAACCCAGCCGGTCAGAAATCTGAGTGAAATTCAGCTGATTGCTGCGAATCATCTCCTTGGCTGTGTCAATTTTCATCAAGGTAAAATATTCCATTACCCCGCAGCCGTGCTGCTCCTGAAACAGCTTCTGCAGGCGGGAACGGCTGATGAGGGTATTTTTACAAATATTTTCAATGGTAAGCTGCTCATTAATGTGCTCCTCCATATAACGGATAATCCGGTTATATGTCTCATTGGGACGCCCTAAACGGGGATATTTAAGATTCTGGGCAGGAACCGGCAACGGGTTTGCAAAATACCGGCGGTAAAGGTGAATGAGCAGCTCTTCCAGATAATTGCTTATCAGCTGCTCTGCCCCGAAGCCGGGAGTATTCGTATTGCGAATCAGCTCCTCTTGGTAAGGATTATCCAGGCGTCCTACAAATGCCTGACGAGCTTCGATTATAATCTGAGCCAGCAGGGCGCTCTCCGTCTCCTGGACATTGAGAATCTGTCCCCGAAAGGCATCCATACAGGGCGAATGGCACTCAAAAGCAATGACTACCAGGCTGGGAGCGCTGCGCCCATTCGTGATTACATTGTGAAATTCATTCGGCTGGTGGAAAATGATGCTGCCTCTTTTCAGAGTGTGGCGCTCCTCTCCCGCCACTGCGTCAATCTCTCCTTTGTCCACACAAAGCAGCTCCCAAAAGTCGTGGCTCTCACCGGGAAAGGAAAAATCACTCATATAGTCAAAATAATGGATAGAAATAATGCTACGGACAGACAAGGTAGTCCGCAGACAGGTGTTTTTATATGCCATTAGAAGGACTCCTTTACCTTTACTGCAACCGTATAGTCAAAAACAGTTGCTTTTAGTATTTATTATACATGATTTAGTGGAAATTGTCATTTTGTTTTATTGAAAACACACAAAATATTCCATTTTTATATCGAGTCTTTTTGCCCATATACAATAATGAATCAAATTCAGGAGGATGAAAAATGGCAAAAACAAAAGGGAGAGTCACGCTTCCCAGCGAGGAAAATTTCTTGGAAGAGACCAAAGAGATAATGGAACGCTGGGGGGCGGATGCCTTGCGGGACAGCGATGGAACGAAGCTGCCAAAGGAAATCAAAGATTGGGATGCGACGATTTATACTACCTATTTTGTTGCCAGAGGACATAATGAATTTGCCCGGGAACATATGGAGGAATGCCAGCAGCTGTATCTGATGAGCCGCCGGGTGACGGCTGTCGGGGAAATGGTTGAAATTCCATTTATGGAAGGGTATTTCAATCAGCAGGTCATACCGGATTATGTCCATGACCAGAAACGCTGGTGGGAAGTGATAGATCGAACATCCCAAGAAACGGTAGCTGTCGAGAGCTGGGAAGTAAATCAGAATAACCACGTGGTTATCATCAAAAATGCCCGGCCGTTCCATGAATATACGGTGTCTTTCCTGGTCTATGCCATCTGGGATCCCACCCAGATGTACAATCACATTACAAACGATTGGGGGGACCGACCTCATGAGATTCCTTTTGACGTGCGCCATCCGGCATCGGGACAGTACGCAAAGGAGTATCTTATTCAATGGCTAAAGGATAATCCACGGACAGACGTGGTTCGATTCACCACGTTTTTCTACCATTTTACTCTGGTATTCAATGACAAGGCACGGGAAAAATTTGTAGACTGGTTTGGCTACGGGGCCACGGTCTCAGTTAAGGCGATTGAAGAATTTGAAAAGGAATATGGTTACCGGCTGAGGCCGGAGGACATTGTAGACAACGGTTATTATAATTCAACTTTCCGGATTCCTACAAGACGATATCTGGATTATATGGATTTTATTCAGCGCTTTGTGGCAAAAAAAGCGCGCGAGTTAGTTGAATTGGTTCATGAAGCCGGCCGGGAAGCTATGATGTTCCTTGGCGACAATTGGATTGGCACCGAGCCTTATGGGAAATATTTTCCCGAAATCGGTCTTGATGCGGTGGTGGGAAGCGTAGGCGGCGGAGCGACTCTGCGGCTCATCTCTGACATTCCTGGTGTTAAGTATACAGAAGGCCGGTTTCTGCCCTACTTTTTCCCGGACACCTTTCATGAGGGCAATGATCCTTGTGTGGAAGCCAGAGACAATTGGCTGAGTGCCAGAAGAGCCCTGATGCGCAAGCCCGTGGACCGGATTGGCTATGGCGGGTATTTAAGCCTCGCTTATCCGTTTCCGGCGTTTGTGGATTACATCGGAAAGGTGACAGAGGAGTTCCGGGAAATTTATGACAATATCAGCGGCAGCCGGCCTTATTGTGGGCTGAAGGTTGCTATACTGAACTGCTGGGGGCAGCTTCGGTCCTGGCAGGCATTTATGGTGGCCCATGCCCTCTGGTATAAGCAGACCTATTCTTATTTTGGAGTGCTGGAGGCTTTAAGCGGCATGGGTGTGGATGTAACATTCCTCAGCTTTGATGATATCCGGGAAAAGGGGATTCCTGATGATTTGGATGTGATTATCAATGCCGGGGCGGCAAACACGGCATTTTCCGGCGGACAAGAATGGCTGGACGAGAAGGTTGTGACCGCTGTTCGCCGTTTTGTCTGGGAGGGCGGCGGCTTTGTGGGAATCGGCGAACCCTCGGCAATCCATTCCGGCGGGCGGTTTTTCCAGCTGGCGGACGTGCTGGGAGTCGATCAGGAACTTGGATTCAGCCTTTCTACAGATAAATACTTTACCCATGAACAAGAGAAACATTTCCTGAAGGAGGATAGAAAAGGAAAATTTGATTTTGGCGAAGGGATAAAAAATATCTATGCATTATCGGAAAATACGGAGATTGTCGAGTATTCGAAGGGAGAGATCCATGTTAGTGTCCACTCTTACGGAAAGGGACGGGGAATCTATCTGGCCGGATTGCCCTATAGCTATGAAAACACACGGCTCTTGATGCGCAGTCTTTATTACAGTGCGGGGCAGGAAGCGCAGATGAAGCGATGGTTTGCTGAAAACCCGCTTTGTGAAGTACATGCTTATCCGATGACCGGTAAATATGCAGTGGTCAATAACTCTCAGGAAGTACAGAACACCCTGTTTTATGATGGAGAGGGGAAAGCGTCCCAAATATGCCTGGAAGGATGCCAGATTATTTGGAAAATGATTTGAATTGACCATGTGAATACCGCCGGCCTCTGTCAGCATCCCGAAACTTGGTAAAAATTAAAGACTCCTTGAAATAAGGTCCATCGAAACTATTGTCAATATTAAATATGGTACTCTGTGATAGCGGTATTCCTCTATGCAATTTTACCATAAATGTTCTAATGTACAAATATAAGGGTTGATTGTGCAAATATTTTTCTGTGCAGTTTTACTATACTAATTTTATGATGACACAGTCAAAAGGCAAAACATGAAATGCGGAGTGAACCGTGTATCATAGGAAGCAAAATGCTTTTTGGCCCAACATCATTTTATGGAAACGTAAGTAACTGCAAGAAAATCGCACCAAAAAGAGGAGGACATTTTTTATGAGAAAGAAAGTTATGGCATTGGTTCTGACATCAGCTATGGCTGTCTCGCTGGCTGCATGCGGCGGTGGCGGACAGACAGCAGAGACAACGGCAGCCCCGGCAGCAGACGACGGACAGGGAGAGGCAGCAGCTCCGGCCGGGGACGGCAGCGGCCTGGTATACTGGTCCATGTGGGAGGCTACAGAACCACAAGGGCAAGCCATCCAGGCGGCGGTTGACCAATTTACCGCCGATACTGGCATCAGCGTGGATCTGCAGTTCAAGGGACGTACCGGTATCCGTGAGGGATTGCAGCCTGCTCTGGATGCAGGAACCAACATTGATTTATTTGACGAAGATATCGACCGGGTCAATACTACCTGGGGCCAGTATCTGATGGATTTGGAAGAGCTGGCAAAAGCTGTCGATTACGAATCCACTGCTAACGCCGGGCTGATGGCCGCCTGCCGTGAGGTTGGCGGGGGCACCTTGAAATCCATTCCCTACCAGCCCAACGTATTTGCATTTTTCTACAATCAGGCAATCTTTGACGAGGCGGGCATTACCGCGGTTCCTGCCACCTGGGCAGAGCTGGATGCGGCCTGCGCCAAAATCAAAGAAGCCGGATATACCCCCATCACCTGCGACGATGCCTATATCACCTGTATGTTTGGCTATCACATGTCCCGCCTGGTAGGTGAACCCAAGACGGAAGAGATCGTAAAGGGCGGCCAGTGGGATGACCCGTCCGTGGCGGCCACCGCAGAGGCTTATGCAGATTTTGCCAGCAAGGGCTATTTCTCCGAGACCATTGCTTCCAACGTATGGCCGGCCGGACAGAATCAGGAGCTGGCTATGGGAACAGCCGCTATGTATTTAAACGGTTCCTGGCTGCCCAACGAGGTAAAGGATATGGCCGGTGACGACTTTGTGTGGGGTTGCTTCAGCTATCCGGCGCTGGAAGGCGGAACCGATGGCGTGGACGCTGCCAACTACGGCGCGCAGGTGCTGGCCATCAACAAGGATTCCCAAAAAGCGGAAGATGCCTTTAAGTTAATCTGCTACATCACCCAGGGTGAATTTGACCAGATGCTCTCTGAGTTGTCTATCGGTATTCCTGCCGATTCCAACAATACCGAGTGGCCGGCGCTAATTTCCTGTGTGAAGCCGGTTATGGACAGCATGAACACCCGTTATCCGTGGGCTGCCGGCGCCGAGGCTAACGCGGACATGACTCCCATCATCAAAGAGAATTTCTTAAAGCTTTGCGGCGGCAGCATCGATGCCCAGGGCTTTGTGGATGCCTTAAAGAAAGCAGGGAACTGATATCTGTAAAAAATGGCAAGAATGCATTCAATGCCATTGATCAAGCCCAGCTATATTCAGTCTTGAAGGAAGGAGTGGGACGGCGAACAGTCAGTCGTCTTGCTCCTTTCTTCAAGGTATACGCTTTAGCAAGGCATGCTCATTGATATGAAGCTGCCGCCTTTTTACCATTTGTCTCTATTTTTATGAAAGGGGGAAACCGGGATGAAACGCAACAAGGGCATGATCATACTGTTCTTAACTCCTGCAGTATTGATGTTTTCTGTTATTTTCCTCTATCCCATTATCCGTACCATTGTCATGAGTTTTTTTAAGATTGACGGAATCACTGATCCGGTAGCCAAATGGCAATTTACCGGCCTGTCTAATTTTGTCCGGCTGGCCAATACCAGCTTGTTCCGTATTTCCATGTGGAATCTTTTTCGTATCTGGCTGATCGGCGGCATTATTGTCATGTCGCTGGCTCTGCTGTTTGCCGTGATCATCACCAGCGGCATCCGCTTCAAGAGCTTTTTCCGGGCTGTGATCTATCTGCCTAATATTGTCAGCGCGGTTGCCTTGGCTACCATGTGGCTGCAATACGTCTACAGTCCCAAATTCGGACTGTTAAAAACTGTATTTACCAATCTGGGGCTTACTTCTTTAGCCAAGATACAATGGCTGGACAATGACCACAAGTTTGCTGCTCTTTTACTGGCCTATTGCTTTGGTATGGTAGGATATCACATGCTTATTTTCGCCAGCGGCATCGAGCGTATCAGTTCCGACTATTTTGAGGCTGCCACTTTGGATGGCGCGAATAAGCTTAATCAGTTCCGTTACATCACTTTGCCTTTGCTAAAGGGCGTTTTTAAGACGAATATTACCATGTGGAGCGTCACCAGTGTGGGATTCTTCGTGTGGTCTCAGTTGTTTTCCACCGTCACAGCGGACACTCAGACCATCACACCCATGGTTTATATGTATATGCAGATTTTCGGCGCAGGCAATAGCATCACAGAACGAAACTCCGGCTTGGGCGCTGCCATCGGTGTGCTGCTCAGCGTCTGCGTGGTGGCCGTCTTCTGGCTGTGCAACCACCTGCTGCGCGATGATGACCTGGAATTCTAAAAGGAGGGAAAACATATGGCGAAAACAAAAAAATACCGGGAACCGGTCAATTGGAAAAAAGAATTGCGCCTTGCCCCAGGATACTTCATCCTGCTGGTCTGGATTTCCTTTACCTTTGTCTTATTAGGATGGGTGCTGCTGGCCAGCTTTTCCACTACCAAGGAAATCTTTTCCAACAAACTACTGGCCTCCGGGCTCCATTTCGAAAATTATGTAAAAGCGTGGATAAATTCCGATGTGGCGGGAATCTTCCGAAATTCTCTGATATATTCCATTATCTCCTGTACCCTGCTGATCATCATCTGCGCCCCGGCCGCCTATGTCCTGGCCCGCTTCGTATTTCCAGGAAACAAGATGATTCAGACAGGCTTTGTGTCTGCCATGGGCGTACCCGTGGTGATGATCGTGCTTCCGCTTTTTGGAATCGTGGCCAACATGGGGATTTTGAATCATGTGATGAGCAACGCAATCCTGCTGATCTTTTTATATATCGGTATTAATGTTCCTTACACCACCATATTCCTCATGACCTTTTTCGGCAACCTGTCCCGGGCCTTTGAGGAAGCGGCGGCCATTGACGGTTGCCCGCCCACCAAAACCTTCTGGCTGATCATGCTTCCTATGGCTCAGCCTGGAATCATCACTGTGACCATTTTTAACTTTATCAATATCTGGAACGAGTACTTTATCTCCCTGATATTCGCCAATTCCGACAAGCTGCGCCCCATTGCCGTGGGATTGTATTCCATGATTAATTCTATGAAATACACTGGCGATTGGGCCGGTATGTTTGCGGCGGTGGTAATTGTATTCCTGCCCACTTTTATCCTTTACATTTTCCTGTCGGAAAAGATCATCGCAGGTGTCACCGGCGGCGGGGTGAAAGGTTAAAAAAGATAAACCAAAGACGGCGCCCCTGTTTCTGCTCTGCCAGATCCTCATCTCCGCAAAAAAAGGACTGTTCATTAATCCCATTTTATTGTATGATGGAAAAAGCCAATCCGCAGAGAATCAGAAAGGAAATCAGATGGAACATCATGTAACATTAACCGAAATGCTCGATGCCAGGGAACGCCGGGCCTTCAGGCAGCAAAAGCTCTTTGCTCAATATCCGATGCCCATGATATGCTTTACCATGAATATTGCCGGACCAGTAAAAAATAATCCATTGATTCAGAAAGGGTTCGAGCTGGGAAAACAGTACTTAAAGGAACAGCTTGATTCCTTAAAAATAATTCCTGCCTATTTTATGGAAGTCAACGAACCCACCGGAAATGAGGCATATTATCTTATATCAGCAGATGCGCTTTTTATCAAAAGAATCACCTGTTCTATCGAAGATGGCTTTGAAATCGGAAGGTTATTTGACATGGACGTGCTAAAGCCTGATGGAGAAAAAGCGGAACGCTCCCGGCTGGGGCTTATGCCCCGGCCTTGTCTCATCTGTGGCGGCCCTGCCGTCGATTGCGCCCGCAGCCGCGCCCATACGGTTGAACAGCTCCAGGCAAAAACCACCAGACTTTTGCTCAACGCCATAGAAAAAGAGGACGCTATGTTCGCCGCCAGATTAGCATGCCGCTCTCTTCTTTATGAAGTCTGTACCACGCCCAAGCCTGGCTTAGTAGACCGGGACGGGAACGGCAGCCATAAAGATATGGATATTTTCACCTTTATGGACAGCTCCAGTGCCCTCTGGCCTTATTTTGAAACCTGCACACGAATCGGCAGGCAAACCGCCACGCAGCCACCCAAATACACATTCGAACAGCTTCGTTTTGCCGGAAGAAAGGCAGAAGCCGATATGCTCTCTGCGACAAACCAGGTAAACACTCATAAAGGCGCCATTTTTTCCATGGGAATCCTCTGTGCCGCCCTGGGCCGTCTGCCCAGAGAGCAATGGAGGTTTTCTGATGTAATCCTAAAAGAATGCGCTGCTATGGCAAAAGGATTGGTCGCTGCCGATTTTGACAAGCTTACAGAAGAAACCGCCATCACCACGGGACAAAAATTATATCTTCGCTACCATATTTCGGGAGTGCGGGGACAGATGGAAGAGGGGCTTCCGGCTGTAAGAGATGTGGGACTTCCTGTTTTAAAAGAAGGCATCGCCCGGGGGCTTTCGATCAATGACGCCGGCTGCAGCGCCCTTCTCGCACTGATAACCGCTACCGCCGATACCAATCTGATCGCCCGCAGCAGCCTTTTTACCCAACAGGAAATTGTCGCCAGGATAAAAAAGCTGCTGTCCGAATCTCCTTATCCGGACAAGCGGACTTTATACCAGCTCGATTCAGAATTTGTCCGGGAAAACCTTTCTCCTGGAGGAAGTGCGGATCTATTGGCAGTGTGTTATTTTTTATATTTTTTGGAGAGCGGCGCCTGAAAACAACTTCTCCCCCGCCTCCCTCTCACTCTAAACTATAATTAAACCACAATAAAAACCAACAGAAAGGATATTCTTATGCCGGAATATACGATTTCACAGGTGCCTCCCAATGACAGGCGCAGCCTTTCTCAAATCGATGCCCTCTTAAAGCAAGAAGGAATCCAAAGAGATTCCCATCTGGACTATATTTGTGCTATGTATGATGAAGATTATCAGATTATCGCCACCGGAAGCTGCTTTGCCAACTCCTTGCGATGTTTCGCTGTCAGCCATAGCCATCAGGGTGAAGGACTCCTCAACCAGATCATCACCCACTTAATAAATATCCAATATGAACGGGGAAACCTGCATCTTTTTCTCTATACCAAAATAAATTCCGCAAAATTTTTCCGGGACTTAGGCTTTTATGAAATTGCAAAAGTAGATAATACTCTTGTCTTTATGGAAAATCGCAAAAACGGCTTTGAAACATATCTCACAAATCTGGCCAAAACAAAAACCGGCGGATTCTCCGCCGCGCTGGTCATGAATGCCAACCCATTTACCCTGGGCCACCAGTATCTTGTGGAAAAAGCCGCCTCCGAATGTGATACGCTTCATCTGTTTATCGTAAGTGAAGATGCCAGCCTGATCCCTTTCTCCATCCGGAAAAAACTGATACTTGCCGGCACTTCCCACCTCTCCAATGTAATCTGCCATGACAGCGGACCTTATATCATCAGCAACGCTACATTTCCCAGCTATTTTCTGAAAGATGAGGAATCCGTGATAAAAGGCCATGCCAAATTGGATCTGATTGTCTTTACCAGAATTGCCGAGGCACTGTCTGTCACTCGCCGTTATGTAGGAGAAGAGCCACTGAGCCAGGTAACTGGTATTTATAATGAAATCATGGCCTCTCAGCTTCCCCTGTCCGGCATTGATTGTGTCGTCGTTCCCCGCAAACAGGCAATGAATCAGCCAATCAGTGCCTCCACCGTGCGTCAGCTTCTCCAGAAAAAAGATTTTCACGCTCTGAAAGAGCTTGTCCCTCCCACTACTCTCAAATACTTTGAAAGCGAAGAAGCCTCTCCTATAATCGAAAAAATCTACAAGGCCCAGGATGTCGTTCATTATTAACCGGAAAAGCCGCCAGTGCCGTCTCTTCGGATCGTCTGTTCAATCCCCATACTTCCTGGTGATTAAAAGCTCCACTGCCAGGCGATCCGCCAGCCGGCCGGTCTTCACTGCCTCCTCCGCCTCCACACACAGCTTCACATAAGAAAGAATCTGCTCGCGGGAAAACTGCCGGGCCCAGGGCATGATTTTTCCAACCACAAATGGCTGCAGCTTTAGCTTAGAGGCAATTGTCTTCCGTTCCATCCCCTTTTCACTCAGCTCCTTCACCTGCAAAAGCTGATTAAACTGTCGGGCAATTAAAAACAGAATGCGCATAGGCGGTTCCTTTAACGTCAGTAAATCCTCATACAAATCCATCGCCTTGCGCGTCTGCCGGCTGACAATCGCCGCAACCATCTCAAAAATACGGCTGCTGACCCGGACCGTGCAGATTGCTTCTACGTCTTCATCTGTAATCACATCCTGTCCCCAGGTATAACTGATCAGCTTTTCCAGCTCCATCCGGATATTTTCCATATCATCTCCGGTCATGCTCAGAAATAGCTCCATCGTATGATTGGTGATTTTTTTCCCTTCCCTAGCCAGAATGGAACCTGCCCATCTGCCAAGCTGCGAGGCATCCTGCCTTGTCATCTCCGCCGCATAGCCCAGGCTCTTTATCTTTTTGTATAATTTGCTGCGTTTATCTACCTCTGACTCCACAAAGAGCAGGCAGGTACTTTCCGGCATCGTAGGGAGATACTGCACCATTGCCTCTGCCGGGCTCTTAAAAAATCCGCTGTCCTCCACCACAATCAACCGCCGTTCGGCAAAAAATGGCATCGTGTCAGCCAATCGTATCAGCTCATCCACATCCAGCCCCTTGCCTTCAAAGCGAGAGAAATTCATGGTATCCTCTCCCGTTATTGCTTCCTGAAATCGCTTTTTATAGCTGTTCTTCAAAAAAGCTTCTTCGCCAAAAAGCAGATATACTGGCTTAAATGTGTGATTTTTGATATCCTGATTCAAGGTCTGCATTTATTTTCTCCTGCCAAGAACCCGCAGCAGATAAATAAACAGATTGATAAAATCCAGGTAAAGCTGCAGAGCAGAAAAAATCGACGCTTTTTTGGCCATCTGCGGATTCTGCGCATACACCTGATGATAAGCCCGGATTTTCTGAGTATCATAAGCAGTAAATACCAGGAAAATAAAGATTCCCACCGTACAGGCTATGATCTCAAAACGTTCCAGGTTGATAAACATCGCCGCAACCCAAAATACCAGCAAAAACACCAGTCCCCCAACCAGGAAATTCCTCAGGTTGCTTAAATCTGCCCGTGTGGTATAACCGACTACTGCCATAATCCCGAAAAACAGAGCCGTTGCCCCAAAAATAAATACCATGCTCGGAAGGGCATAGATCAGGAAATAGGCAGAAAATACCACTCCGTTCAAAACCGAATACGTCAAAAACAATACCCTGGCTGTTCCTACTGACACTTTATCGATCCGCGCTGACATATACAAGACCACCGCCACCTCTGCAATCCCCAATATCAATACCATATAAGGAACCGCAAACACATACCAGACAAGCCCGGTCATATAACCGGCCATCGCGATGAGAAATGTCACCAGCAGACCGGCAAACATCCATCCAAAGGTCTTGGCCGTATATCGATTCAACGGTTCATACTCCCTGGTTTCGCCATAGGCTCCATAGTATTGATTCACATTCTGATAATCCATAAATACTCCTTTCTGGCATCATGCACATTTTCGAACATCATTATCATGCCTGTATTTTGATTTTACCACAATTTTATGTCTTTGGAAATGGATAATATGATTTTCACAGATATTTCATGGTTTCCCGCTACTGCATTTCGTAAGCCAGGTTTTCCACCAGATTTTCTGTCCATCTGTCCGCAGAGATATCGCCCCCTTTTCTGCCGTTTCCCATATCTGCACTTTCCTTTCTGACAGATGCGCCATCACCTCCTGGCCGGGATGTCCGTAACGGTTTTTCTCTCCATAAGAAATCACCGCCCAATGCGGACGAAGGCACTCCAGCCATTCCTCTGTGGTAGAATAGCGGGAGCCATGATGCGCCACTTTCAGAACCTGAATTTCTCCCAGTCCTGCCGTTCCTCCTTTTATTGGCTCTGACTGCTCCAGCTCTATCATATGCCGTTCCCCGCCTCCGCTCATATCACCGGTCAGAAGCATGTGAAAGTCTTCATAATCCACCTGCAATACCAGGGAATGTTCGTTGCGATCTGCCAGGGGCTGTCCTTGTCCCTCCGGATATCTGCATATCATCTTCAAACGGCCGGATTTCAGGCAATCTCCACGTTTCATCCACTGTACATCGCCTCCCTGTTCCAGTGCCAGCCGCCTTAACTGTTCATAGATTTCCTCTTGCTTCCCCATCCAGGGAAGTATCAGGGTATTGACAACAATCTCCTCCTGTTCCAGCAAATAAATCAGGCCGCTGATATGATCCTGATCTCCGTGGCTGACAATCGCATAGTCAATCTTTGATATTCCTTTGCTTTTTAAAAACGGTTCCAGCCTGTTTTCTCCCAGACGTTTTTGATCTGTGCTGCCACCATCCACTAAAATAGTGATATCCTGAGTACGTATGCAGATTCCGTCCCCTTGCCCTACATCCAAAAAATCAACTTCCATCCCCCGAACCGGAAGCGGCAACAGCAAAAGTGGAAGTCCCGCCAGCAGCAAAAGCGAATATTTTCGTTTTCTTTTCTTCCACAGACACATAGTAGCCATCAATCCTCCAAAATAAGTGGCTATCTGCCAAAGCTCCGGCCTTCCCAGGAGCAAAGTACTTCCGGGAAAGCGATCGAAAAACCGGCAAAGCCATTCATAAAGCATTAAAATGGCATGGCCGCTTCCTGCCGCAAACCTCCCCGCCGGCAGCCAGATGCTTCCCAGTAAAACAGCCGCCGCCCCGGAAGCTACCACGATTCCCATCAGCGGCACTGCCAGCAAATTGATAAGGATTCCATAAACGGGAATCTGAAAATAATGATACAAGACAAAGGGTAATGTCATTCCCTGCATTCCCAGGCTATATACCAGTGTATCTGCAAGCGGCCACTTGTTCTTTCTTTTTTCCTCCTTCTCTTTTGCCTCGCCCTGCAAAAAAACTTCTGCGGTCACGGCAATTCCCGCCACCGCTCCAAAGGACAGTTGTACTCCCGCCTGGCAAAGCCGATAAGGATTGTCCCATAAAAGCAGCAAAGCCGCAAGCCCCAGGGCTGAGCACAAATCATAGGTCCGTCCCAAATATGCTGCCAGAAACCCACAGAGCGCCATAACCAGAGCACGGATCACAGAAGGAGATGCGCCTGTCAGCATCCCATAAAATATCAGCAGCATACTGCCCAGAAGACCGGCTCCTCCATAGCCAGCTCCCAGCCTTCTCAAGGTGCCATAAACGGCGGCACTGACCAACGACAAATGGAGTCCGCTGATTGCCAGCAGATGCGCAATTCCGCTCTTCTGATACAGATCACGAATCTCATCATCCAACTGTGACTTTTCTCCCAGAATCGCTGCCCGGAAAATACCGGCATCCTCCGGCTTTGCAACCCTTTCCAATACCTGGCCTGCATACTCAGACAAGCCATACAGGTATTCCCGCCACAAGCTTGCTTCCTGCCCCGTCTGCTGCCAATAGCTGGCAAACATCCGATAATTCAGGCCCAGAGAGCGATAATAAAGTGCATAATCAAATTCTCCGGGATTTCTGGCTGTTGAGAAAATGCCAATCTCCCCGGTTGCCGATACTCTGCTCCCCAAAAGCGGACGCACGCTGCCTTTATCCTCCTCCAGATAAACCTGGAGCCTTCTCAGATGTGGCTTTCCTTCTTCTGGTTGTCCGGCAATTACGCAATTTTCCAATACCACTACCTGATACTTTCCACTCGCTTTTATTGAAAGCACTCTTCCCGATACCGTCTGCCCTGTTCCGTCCAAAGAAAGCTCCTGTTCCTGTAAGCTCCACTCCACAGCCTGCTTCCCGCGGCAAAATCCCAGCTGAAAAAACGCGCTGCCCAGACAGGCCCAGATAATCCAAAGCTTAATCATCGCCCTGCTATTTTTGCAGCCGCCTGTAGTGCTTATTAATTTCACAAGGCGCTCTTTTCTGTAAAACAAAAAACATGACAACAGCGCCAGCACAAATGCCAGCGTCATCACCATGAACATATTCCATGCCATCATACCCAGCAGACCAAGTATCTCTCCAAGTACGAACCCTGCTGTCAGTATTAATAATGGCCGTTTAATCTCTACTCCTCCTCTATCCTTTCCAACGGTTTCAAATCCTCCTGGCGGCCGCCCTCGCCAATATAATCCAGATTCCGCTCAAACATCGTATTCAGCTCTATGGAATCACGAAACTTCACATTTTGTGCCCCATTCACGCTGAGCTGTACCCGGTTGACAGAAGACAGTTCTGACAAAGAATTTACAATCGAATAAATCGGGATGTAATCCTTCACTTCCAAAGGATTATTCAAAAATCTTGTGTCAAAATTCAGATAGCATACATTTTCATTGGTTGATACATTCAAAAGCCCGATATTTGGATCCAGAGTCGGCTCTAACCCTGGCTGTTCCGGTCCACTTAACAGCTCTTCCAAAATCAGCTTTTCTACTGAAGTATTGATATTGTGAATCACTTCCCGCTTTTCCGGAAACAGTTGTTCTCCATTCTCATCGGTAAAATACAAGATCAATTCTGTCCGTTCATAGGCATTGACATCGCTGATGCTGTCTACAAAATCGGCCGCCGATAACATTCCCACCGGCATTCCGTTTTTGTCCATCAAAAGCTGATCCCCAGAATAAATTGAGATATAATCAATACCGGGAACCTGGGTCAGCGTCCGCACAAGCGCTGCCCGGCACAAAATTTCCCGGCCCGGCGGCATACCGGCATAATTGCTGTCAAAATATAAATACAGCACCATATCTTCCTGTTTGTAACCCTGATAAGTCGTCTTCTCTGATAACGCCGCCTGGGCATCCAGATCTACGGGCACCTTCATAAACCGATCCATCAACTCCTGAATCAGCAGATCCTTATCCTCTGTCCGGGTCCGGTATTCGGAAGGCATCAGACGAGTCATTGCCGCATTTAAATAATAAACCTGAAACTGCCTTTCCCCGTCTGCCGGTATACTTGTCTTTCCTTTGCATCCTGTCAGAAACAGCATTGTCAGCCATATCAGCCATATCTTTAACCTTTTCATTCCGTATCCTCCGCCATTCCATGCTTCCCCGCCGACGTGATACCGGGAAGCAGCCGGCTTTTATGCGATATAATTCAGAGGAATCCGCAAAGTAAATATACTGCCGTCCCCCTCTTTGCTGGTCAGCCGAATGGCTCCTTTGTGCATCAACACTACCCGTCGGGTGATCGAAAGCCCCAGGCCGCTGCCTCCCGTGGCCCGCGAACGTGCTTTATCCACCCGATAAAACCGCTCAAATATCCGATCTTGTTCTTCTTCCGGAATTCCGATTCCGCAATCTGCCACCTTCACATAAAAAAACTTATGATCGGCATCCACCGTAACCCGTACCCAACCGCCTGCCGAATTATATTTGATAGCATTTTCCACAAGGTTACTGATAGCCAGAGACAGCTTCGTCTCGTCAACATCAGCCGTCACCTCACGGATGCTTTCCAGAATCAGCTCCACATTTTTCTTGTTGGCAATCGGCCGCAAACGCTTTAGAATCTGCTTTACTAAAACCACGATATCCACCTGGGAAAGATTGATCTCTGCCTCAGATTTGTCCAGCTTCACTAGTGATAGCAAATCATCTATGATTTTGCTTTCCCGATCGATCTCATCCGAAATGTCTTCCATAAACTCCTGATACAGCTCAACCGGCGCCTCCCCCATTCCCATCAGGGAATCAGCCAGCACCCGAATAGAAGTAATCGGCGTCTTCAACTCATGAGAAACGTTAGACACAAATTCCTGCCGGGACTGATCTACCTCCTTAAGCTTGGACAGCGTACTTCCCACAGCCCGTGAGATATCCTTAGTCTCCCGATAACTGTCTGTACGGATATCCGTATCCAAAGCTCCTGCCGCTACCTGATTCAGCTTTTTCTGAAGCTCCTGGAACGGCCGCAGAAGCATTGTCACCACTCCCATAGCCGCTAATATTAAAACAAGCGTCACCAGAATTTCCAGAAACAGCGCCTTGTCATATACCGTATCCATCAATGACAAAATTCCTTCCGTAGATGCCGTAATGACTAGCACTCCTTCAATCCCCTTAATCGGAGTACTGTCATAAATGGGAATGGCCTGGGCAAAATAATGTTTGTCTTTATTATATTTGCTGCTGCTCTCTCCCTGAAAACAGCGAACCACCTCTTCTGCCACCAAAAACCGGCGCTCCGCAATGTGGAAAGTATCCTGGACGATCCGAAAATCACGGTTCACCACTACAATTCTGCCATTATAAACGTCTGCCATGGCCTGAATCTCGCTGTCCATCGTTCCGTCCCGCGAATCTCCCCGCAGATATCCCGTCCTTGTCATCTTGCTGCTTAGAATCTGGCACTGATTCTGGACCTCAACCATCCGGGAGTCCGTCTGGATCTGCCGCAGTGTCCCTATCAGGACCTGGGTACACAGCAACATAGGAATCATCCCGAATAATACCATCAGCACAGCCACCGGCACTTTCAGACTTACCGTTAAGCTAGGAAAAGAAAACCAATGCTTTCTTCTCATTTCATTTTCCATTCTATTTCGTCTCCTGCCGCCATATTTCCCGCTATCTTCCGACATTTTCAGGCAGATGACGAGTCGCTGCCACCGCCAAGGCACCAGGCCCGATATGACAGGCTACACTCAAAGACAGTGGATCCGCAATAATATTCCCTGTCTTGGGATACAGTGTCTTCAATTCCGCCGCAAACTCTTTGGCTGCCTCATAATTACAGGTATGCGCTACAGCAATCCAGGTATGCTCTGCTTCCGGATCCCCAAAACGATTCTTCAAATCCTGCGCAATCGCCGCCAGCATAGTAGACTTTGCCTGCTTCATCGTTCGCGCTTTCGAAAAGGCATCCAGCTTATCACCCTGAATCTGCAAAACCGGCTTTAGGCGCAACAGAGTACCTAACGCCGCAGCCGCCGGTGTGATCCTCCCGCCCTTTTTCAGATATTTCAGGGTGTCAATCGTAATATAAATGCTGGACTCCATGCTGCTTGCTTCCAGCTCTTTTCGGATCTCCTCCGCGCTCATATTGCGCTCTGCCATCTTCCTTGCATCCATCACCGCCTGCCGTTGGGTGATCGAAATACGCCGGTTGTCCGCCACCTGCACTCGGCCCCCATAATCTTCCGCCAGCATTCGCGCTGTCTGGCACGAACTGCTTAAGCCGCTGGACATAGGTATATGGATAATCTCGTCATACTCCTTTAAAACCTGATCCCACAGCTTCATCACAGTCTCTGGTGAAGGCTGGGAGGTAGAGATATCCGCGTCCTCCTTCAAACGTTCATAAAACTCCTCTTGTGTCAGGCTGATATCTTCCTCATAAGTCTCCCCATCAATCATAAAAGGCATAGGTATCACAAAGATCCCCAGTTGCTTTCCTTCGCTCTGGGTGATCCCGCTGTTGCTGTCTGTCACTACTGCTATTTTCATCTCATTGGCTCCCTTCTGTTATTGTTCCCTTCCATTCTCGGTTTCTTCCACGCCTGGCTCCTGTTCCTTTGCCGACTGATACAGCTGATAATATATCCCCTGTTTTTTCAAAAGCTCCTGATGGTTCCCCTCTTCCTGAATCTGTCCCTCCGCCAACACCAGAATCCGATCGGCATTCTGAATCGTCGTCAGGCGATGGGCAATCGTCAAAGTAGTCCGGCCTTCGGCCAGGCGCTCGAGGGACTGGGCAACCAGATGCTCACTTTCGTTATCCAAAGCTGATGTGGCCTCATCCAAAATCAAGATCGCCGGATTTTTCAAAAACACGCGGGCAATACTGATTCTCTGTTTCTGTCCTCCTGAAAGCTTCACGCCTCGTTCTCCCACATAGGTATCATAACCATTCTTCAAATCTTCAATAAACTCATGGGCGCCTGCCAGCTTAGCGGCTCGGATCACCTCATCTCTTGACGCTTCCGGACTTCCATAAGAAATATTATCATACACCGTTCCGGAAAACAGGTATACATCCTGCTGGACAATCCCGATATTCGTCCGCAGGCTTTGCAGGGTAATCCCTTTGAGTTCCCGTCCATCGATCCGGATCTCTCCCCGGGTCGTATCATAAAACCGCGGAATCAAATTACACAAGGTAGTCTTTCCTCCGCCGGAAGGCCCTACCAGCGCAATTCTCTCTCCCGGACGGATGGCAAGGCTGATATCCTCCAGCACTGAATTATGATCATCCGGATACTCAAAACTGACATGATCAAAACAGATGGCTCCCTGCACCTCTTCTAACGGCTTCGCCCCCGGCTCATCCAGAATATCCACCTTTGAATCCATAATTTCCACAAACCGCTCAATACCGGTCATTCCCCGCTGGAATTGTTCCGCAAATTCAATAATCCGGCGAATCGTAGCCAGCAGCGTCGTCACATACAGGGTGTAAGCCACCAAATCCCCCGGCTCTATCCTCCCCTTTACCATAAAAATTCCGCCCGCCACAATCACTACCACATACATCAGTCCGTCAAACATCCGGATGGTATCCTGGAATGCCGCCATATACAGATAGCTTTCCCGTTTGATTGTCAGAAATGCCTGATTATCCTGGCGAAATTTCTCAATCTCAATGTTCTGATTGGCAAAAGCCCGCACAACCCGGTTGCCCAACAGATTGTCCTCAATGCGGGCATTCAGCTCTCCTATCTGCTGCCGCTGCCTCCGGAATGCCTGCTTTACCTTCAGATTAAAATAGGTGCACGATAAAACCATAATCGGAATAAAAATAAATATAATCACCGTCAGCAGCAAATTGATCCGCGATAAAATGCCAAAAGAAATCACGGCTTTCAAAAAGGCAATAAAAAACTCTTCCGGACAATGATGGGCAAACTCTGTCACATCAAACAGGTCACTGGTAATCCGCGACATAATCTGGCCGACCTTCGTATTATTAAAATAACTGTCAGACAGCTTTTGCAAATGTTCGAATGCATCCTGCCTCATATCCGTCTCAATCCGCGTTCCCATCACATGGCCGGTATATGCCATATAAAAAGCAGCCAGGCCATCTATGACACGCAGCGCAAAATAGATTCCGCCAATCCGCAGAATCATCCCCACGGTAATCGAGGCCAGTTCCTCCATTCCCTGATTGGTAATATACCGAAGCAGCATAGGAAACACCAGCTCACATACGGTAGTCAATGACGCACAAAACAGATCAAAAGCCATTGTCTTCCAATATCTTTTATAATAGGGCAAAAAACGCTTCAGCAGCATCGATGTTTTCATGGTATCCTCCCTGTCTGTGCTTTTCAAAGAATCCAAGCTTCCCTTCATTTTATCCTATTTCCATGGGAATGTGAAGTAATATTTTGTAAAATTACTGGACGGATCCAAAAGCATGGATTATAATGAAAAAAATTTGATTATAACCCAGGGAGGATAGCAATATGCCTTATTGTCCAAAATGTGATATGGAATTTATCGAAGGAATCACCGTATGCAGTGACTGCGGCGGCGCTCTTGTAGAATCCAGAGAAGCCGCCGAAGCCCTCAAAAGACAAGCGGAGGAAGAAGCTCTGGCCCGCATGCAGGCCGAATATCAGGCCCAACTTTCCATGGCTGAGGATATCATGGAGGAACCGGATGAGGAAGCAAAAGATGAGGGCAAAACCCCTTCTCCTGCCCTCAAGCGGCAGCGCGGCCTCTTTCCCACTCATGTATATGTAAAAAAATCCGAACAATATGATGATTTAAAATCCTCTGCCTCTGCCTTTTTCCTTGTAGGCGGCGTGCTGATCGCTTTTTCTGCCCTTTGCTGGCTGAATGTTATTCCATTTTCTTTTAGCATCATAGCAAAGGCGGTCCTGACCGTCATGGGAGCCGCCTCTTTGTTTGTGGCAATCAAGACAATCCGGGACGCCAAAAATGTCAGAGAACAGATCGGAGAGGAGGAACTTAAAACCCAAAACCTGATTCAGTGGTTTGCCGACAGCTATACCGGGCAAATGCTGGACGAACAGCTTGTCCGGGAATACGGAGAGTTGATTTCGGAAGAGTTGAGCCTGAAGCGCTTTGAATTGATCCAGGACATCCTTGTCACGAACCACGATCTTTCCAATCCCTCCTATGTGGATTTATTGACAGAAGAAATCTATGGCCGCCTTTATCCGGACTCTTAAGGTTCCAGATTCAAACAAAAACGGCTTGACCGAAAGGAGCAAAATTATGGATAATCCTTCACAACAGTTTCTGTTCATTGCCATCCTAGCTTTCGTGATGATCCTCCTGATCCCGATTCTCCAAAAACGGACCGGAAAGGATATCACCCGGATGCTGTTCGGCATCCGCAGCCTTAAAGAACCGGAAGCCGAAAAGATAACCAAAGCCCCCCGCAAACCCCTTGTTCGCAACGGCACCAAAAATGAGCTGACGGCCTTTGTTGCCCAGCTTTTGCGTTTTACCTCCAAAAATGGCATGCGCCTTGTCGCTCCCGGTACCATCAGCCATGATGGGAAAACCGCCCGTCTTACCGCGCTGGTAGTCGCTCCTGGAGGTATTATAGGCGTATATTGCCTGGGCTTTGGCGGAACCATTGCCCCAGGTAACCGTATGGAGCCTGCCGGTGTCTCCGCCTCCTGGCGCCAGCATATCAACGGAGAGGACAAAACCTTTGATAACCCTATAAAAGCATGTCAGGAACAAAAAGAGCTGATCCGTTCTGCCATGGAATGCGCCGGGATCACTGCCTCTCTTGAGATTGTAACCGTATTTACCAATCCTCAGGCTGTGCTGGAATCCACTCCCGCCTTTGTGTTTCATCCCAAAAGCTTTTTCCAATATTTGAAGGAAAGAGAAGATCTGAAAACCGGTGATCTGGACATCCACCAGACAGCATTACAGCTTGCCGGACTGGCGGGTATTAAAAAAGAGCATAAAGAAAAAAAGAAAAAGTAAAAGAAAAACATCGCTCCGGGCGAACGGAAATATCTGAAAATTTACCGTTCGCCCGAACTTTTAACTTCTGACTGATCAGCGGATCAGCAGGGATTTTCCGGTCATTTCCTTTGGCTGCTCCAACCCCATCAGCTCGATCAGCGTAGGTGCAATATCCGCCAGGCAGCCGCCTTCCCTCAGCTTATATGCCGGATCCGCATTTACCAGAATAAAAGGCACCGGATTGGTCGTATGGGCAGTGAAAGGCTCACCTGTCTCATAATCAATCAGCTGCTCTGCATTTCCGTGATCTGCACAGATAAACATCACGCCGCCCGTCTCTTTGATGGCATCCACCACCCGGCCGACACAATGGTCGACGGCTTCTATCGCCTGAATCGCCGCCGCTTCCACTCCGGTATGGCCCACCATATCCGGATTGGCAAAATTGATAATAACCACGTCATATTTTCCGGAACGGATTACCTCCACCAGCTTATCACACACCGCTGGCGCGCTCATCTCCGGCTTCAAATCATAGGTGGCAACCTCCTTGGGCGACGGGATCAAAAACCGCTCCTCTCCCTCATTCGGCTCTTCTATACCGCCATTGAAGAAAAATGTCACATGGGCATACTTTTCCGTCTCGGCAATCCTTGCCTGTTTCAAACCATGAGCCGCCAGGAATTCTCCAAAGGTATTGGTAATGCTTTCCTTCTCAAAAGCAACCAGCTTGTTGCCAATGGTCTCATCGTAATCGGTGAAGCATACATAGGTGGTTTTTACTCGTTCTCCCCTTTCAAAACCATCAAACACGTCATCACAGAATACATGGGTAAGCTCTCTGGCACGATCCGGCCGGAAATTGTAAAAAATAATCGAATCCTTTTCCCGGATCGCCGCCACCGGACAACCGTTTTCTGTGATCACGGTCGGCATCATAAATTCATCTGTCTTCCCCTCGTCATAAGACGCCTGGATCGCACCGGTAGCGCTCTCGCTCTTTGGGCCTTCACTCTTTGTCAGGGCATCGTAAGCAATCTTCACCCGATCCCAGTTCTTATCCCGGTCCATGGCATAATAACGTCCCGCCACTGTAGCCACTTTACCGACTCCCAGCTTTTTCATCTCCTCTTCCAGAGCCGCCACATAATCCCGGCCCGAGGTAGGAGGCGTATCTCTGCCGTCCAAAAAGCAGTGTACATATACCTTCTCAAGGCCATTTCTCTTTGCCAGCTCCAGAAGGCCATAAATATGAGTATTGTGGCTGTGCACTCCGCCATCCGATACCAGTCCGTAAAGATGCAGGGCAGAATCATTCTTCTTGCAGTTCTCCACTGCCGCCATAAATGCCTTATTCTCAAAGAAATCTCCATCCTGGATCGATTTGGTGATACGGGTCAGCTCCTGATAGACAATTCTTCCGGCGCCCATATTCAAATGCCCCACCTCAGAATTGCCCATCTGTCCTTCCGGCAGTCCGACTGCCAGTCCGCTGGCCTGTCCCTTTACAAAAGGACACTGGCTCATCAATTGATCCATCACCGGAGTCTTTCCCTCACAAACTGCATTCGCCTCACAATTGTCATTGAGACCATATCCATCAAGGATCATCAATACTACTGGTTTCTTACTCATGTGAAATCTCCTTTATTTAACGACCGGGGCCGCCGGTCCTTTGCCGTACACGGTTTTCGTGTCCATTGTACTTTATTTTGAACCGTTTTGCAAGATTTTGGGCGGAAATTTATGAAACAGGCATTGGAATTATGTTACTGTTTACGGGACAATGTCATTTGGCTGATTTTCTCAGAAGGTACGTCATGGAACAAGGAGCGGGAAACGGCGAGAAAGGGTCTGCCGCTTCCCGCTCCTTGTTCCATGGCTAAGTATTCTCAGAAATAAATTTACCGACATTGCCTGTGAGTGGTAACGGAATTATCAGGACGGAGCGCCTCTAACTGCTGAAGCAGTTCTTCATCTGCGTTTTGAAAAAGGGAAATCCTGCCTCCCCGGGGCAACTTCTCCTGCTCTTCCCGAATCAACTGCTTTGTGCGCTCGATATCCTCTCTTAAATCCCGGGCTGACATGAGCATACATCCGGCCCCGCGAATGATCAGTTGCTCCAGGCCGTCCGAGGTGGCTACTGTCACATGGGCATTTTTTCCCATTTGATAAGCAAATTTTTCGATATATTGATCGGCTGTCTCCGCTTCTTTCGTGTAAGTCACATGGATATTGTGATAGTTCATGGTATGGCCGATATTCCCGGCAACCTTATAGGCATCAAATACTACGATTAAAACGCATTGTCGAAATGCCTGATAATTGCAAAGAATATCCATCAGCTGATGTCTTGCCCCGTCTATCGTCTCCTTTGCCAGCTCTCGCAGTTCCTCCCAGGCATAGATAATATTATAGCCATCCACCAGAAGATACTCCTCCTTCGGCTCCTGCTTTTTTCCAATTGCGGCTGGCTCTTTGGGCTTGCCGTATTCGGCCTTCTCCCCGCCATATCTCACCTGGCGTGCTCCGTCCCCAAAGGCTTGCCTTCTTTTTGGCTCTCCGTAGGTGCGGGCAAAAATTGCCTCCAGCTCCTTATCCTCTGCCCCAAAAGACACCTCTCCTCTGCCCTGCCCTAAGCCCCCCGAGGCCGCCCTATCCTTAAGTTCTCTCTGGCATCTTTCGTCCTTCGCGCTCTCCTGCAATACATCAGCTTCTCCTGGCAGGCCGCCTCTCTTGATTCCTTCCACATGCATATAATCCTTCACCTGATCCCATGGCACTACGAATCCGGCTCCATGGGAACAGAAGACCGATCCTGTAGGATTATCCAGATCGGCCTCTGCGTCATATCCGATTGCTGCAACGATCTCTTCCTCGTTGTGACAGGGCCTGTAGCCCTCAGACGCACAAAACAGCCGGCCCCTTCCCCGGGTATAGCGGATTACCTCCTGTTGATAATCCTGGAGATTGGCAACCGGCGCGCTTCCCGTCAGAACTGCCATTTCCCCTTCCAGCCGGGGAGCCTCAAAAGTCCCTTTCAGCCGTTCCAGATCTGACATCGCACGTCCCACATTTTCTCCCGGCACTTCAAGACGGAAGGCATAATAAGGCTCAAGCAACTGGCAACCGGCCTCTCTGAGTCCCTGGCGCACAGCACGGTAGGTAGCCTGCCGGAAATCGCCTCCCTCCGTATGCTTCTGATGTGCCCGGCCGGATATCAGGGTAATCCGCATATCTGTAATCTCCGCTCCCGTCCGTATCCCCCGGTGAATCTTTTCTTCCAGATGTGACAATATCAACCGCTGCCAGTTCCGATCCAGAATATCCTCGCTGCAACAAGTATCAAACTGCAGGCCGCTCCCCCGCTCTGACGGTTCCATCAGCAAATGCACTTCTGCATAATGGCGCAGCGGCTCAAAATGGCCCACCCCTTCCACTGTCCTTAAAATCGTTTCTTTATAAACGATGTTTCCCGCGTCAAATTCTACTTCCCTGCCAAAGCGTTCCTGAATCTGATTTTTCAAAATGTCAATCTGGATCTCTCCCATCACCTGGGCGTGAATCTCCTGGAGCTCCTCGTTCCAGACGATGTGCAACTGCGGCTCTTCCTCCTCCAGCTGCTGCAAATCCTTTATCAGCCGATGGATATCACAGTCCTCCGGCGTCACAATCCGGTAACTCAAAACCGGCTCCAAAACCGGAAACTTTGACTCCTCCACGTTCCCCAGTCCCTGCCCCGGATGAGTCGTCAACGGCCCTGTCACAGCACAGATCATTCCGGCCTCCGCCACTTTAACCGTCTCATATTTCGAACCGGAATAGATGCGAATCTGATTGATCTTTTCCGCTTCCTTTCCCGGCAATAAATCTTTTACCTGTAATTCTCCGCCGGTAATTTTCATATGGGTAAGCCGGTTCCCCTGTCCGTCCCGTGATATTTTAAATACCCTGGCTCCAAACTCCTTTCCCGCATCCGGGCAACACATCAATCCGGAAATCCCTTTCAGCAGATCCTCAACGCCATCTCCCCGCAATGCGGAGCCAAACCAGCAGGGAAACACCTTCCTTCTGGCAATCAACGATTGGATCTGCCCGGTTTCTATATTGCCCTCCTCCAGATATTTTTCCAGCAATTCCTCCTCACACATGGCAAGGCTCTCCCATAGATTTTCTGGCGGCTGCCCGAAATCCAGGCAGTTTTCGTCCAGTCTGCTCTGCAGCTCTGCCAATAATTTCCCGGAATCCGTCCCTTCCTGATCCATCTTATTGACAAACAAAAAGCAGGGAATCTCATATCGCTTTAGCAAACGCCACAGCGTTTCGGTATGCCCCTGTACGCCATCCGCCCCGCTGATCAATAAAATCGCATAATCCAGCACCTGCAAAGTTCGCTCCATCTCTGCTGAAAAATCCACATGGCCCGGCGTATCCAATAATGTCACCTGCCAGTCATCCAGCGGAAATACTGCCTGCTTGGAAAAAATCGTAATTCCTCTGGCACGCTCCATTTCATAAGTGTCCAGATAAGTATCTCCCGTGTCCACTCTGCCCGGCTTCCGGATCCGGCCGGCCAGATATAAAATCCTCTCTGATAAAGTGGTTTTTCCTGCATCCACATGGGCCAACAGACCCACACAAATATGCTTCGTTGGCTTTCTTTCTTCCTCCTGTTTGCCCATAAAAATGCCTCCTTTTGTGATCAATGTCATTAAGTTAATTTTCTCAGAAGGTACGCCATGGAAAAAGGAGCGGGAAGAGGCCGGAAAGGGTCTGCTGCTTTTTCCGGTTTCGGGATCAAGAATTCCTAAAATCACTGATTTTTGCGAAAAGCGAAACGAAAATGCCCAAACTCGCTTCGCTCGGACAGTGTGCATTTTCATTTCCACGCAAAATCCAGGGATTTAAGGACTTCTAAATCCCTGCAAAGTCAAAATTATCAGACCCTTTCCGGCCGCTTCCCGCTCCTTGTTCCCTGGCTGAGTATTCTCAGAGATAAACTTAATGACATTGCTTTTGTGATTACATAATTTCCAAGTATATCACAACAGGAGGCGTTCGTCGAGACACTACAATCGTAAGGATATGAACTTTATTATCTTTTCATCATTTCCGGATATTTGTTATGATACCTCATCAATCGCCTTCCCAATATCCCGCCGCATATATTTATTTTTAAATTTCACCCATTCCGTAGCCTCATATGCCCTTGCCCGGGCTTCTTTCAGATTGCTTCCGGTGGCCGTCACACCCAGCACCCGGCCGCCGTTTGTGACAATGGCCCCGTCGGAATCAAACCTGCTTCCGGCATGAAATACATAGTAGCCGTCCGCTTCCTCAAACCGCTCCAGGCCAGTGATCGGATAGCCCTTTTCATAATGCTCCGGATAACCGTCCGAAGCCAGTACCACACATACCGCGGCATTATCGGCAAACTCCAGCTCCACCTGATCCAGAGTGCCATCAATACAAGCCTCAAATACCTCCACAAGATCATTCTTCATCCGTGGAAGTACTACCTGCGTCTCCGGATCTCCGAAACGGGCATTGTACTCCAACACCCGCGGCCCGTCCTCGGTCAGCATCAGGCCAAAAAAGATGATTCCCTTAAACTCCCGGCCCTCCGCCCGCATGGCATCCACCGTCGGCTGGTAGATATGCTTCCGGCAGAAATCATCGATCTCCTTTGTGTAGAACGGGCTGGGAGAAAAAGTTCCCATACCACCAGTATTAAGTCCCTGATCTCCGTCTTTCGCCCGCTTATGATCCTGTGCTGAGGTCATAACCCGGATATTTTTGCCATCCACAAAGGAGAGAACCGATACTTCCCGGCCAGTCATAAACTCCTCGACCACGATTCGGTTGCCCGCGGCTCCGAACTGCTTATCCAGCATCAGCGTCCGCACACCGGCCCTGGCCTCCTCAAGCGTATGGCAAATCAGGACTCCCTTGCCCAGTGCCAGGCCGTCCGCTTTCAACACGATCGGCATCCTGGCCTGCTCCAGATAGGCAAGCGCCGCCTCCGCCGAGTCAAAAGTCTCATAGGACGCCGTGGGAATCCCATATTTTTTCATTAAATCCTTGGAAAACGCCTTGGAGCCCTCCAATATAGCCGCGTTTTTCCGTGGCCCGAAGGCACGCAGGCCCGCCGCTTCAAAGGCGTCCACTGCCCCGGCCGCCAACGGATCATCAGGGGCAACTATCGTCAGATCTATCTCATTTTCTTTAGCAAACGCCACCAGCCGGTCAAACTCCATCACGCCGATATCCACACATTCTGCCACCCCGGCAATCCCGGCATTTCCCGGCGCACAATAAAGCTTTTCCACCTTCTGGCTCTGGGCCGTCTTCCAGGCAATCGCATGCTCCCGGCCGCCGCCGCCAACAATCAATACCTTCATTTGTTGTCTCCTCCTTCTTTCTGGGACTCTTTTGCATTCGCTATCTGATGGATCGCCTCCGGCAAAATCACCCACTCCGCCTCCTCCATCACCCGCTGCTGCAACACCTTGGGCGTATCGCCCTCCTGTACCCTGACCGCCTTTTGCAAAAGGATCGGACCGGTATCCATCCCGCCATCCACATAATGAACGGTTGCTCCGGTCAGCTTAACTCCTCTTGCCAGCGCCGCCTCATGTACCTTCAATCCATAATATCCCACTCCGCAAAACGACGGAATCAAAGAAGGATGAATATTGATAATCCGATGCTCGTATTTATCAATCATCTGTTGTGGGATCTTCACCAGAAAGCCTGCCAAAACAATCAAATCCAGTTCATACTCATCCACTTTGGCCACCAGCGCCTCATTAAACCGCTCCCGATCCTCAAACTCTTTCGGAGAAATGCATACCGCCGGTATGCCATGCTTCCTCGCACGCTCCAGGGCATAAGCCCCTGGATTATTACTGATCACCACAACCACACCGGCATTGGTGATCTTTCCCGCATCGATCGCATCTAAAATCGCCTGCAGATTCGTGCCGCCGCCGGACACCATCACCCCTACTCTCAGCATAAGGCCACTCCCTTTTCTCCTGACTCAATAGAGCCGACCACATACGGGATGTCGCCGGCCGCCCGGATCGCTTCCATCGCCTTGTCTACGTCTGCCGGATCCACAGCTACAATCATCCCCAGTCCCATATTAAATGTATTGTACATCATTTCTTCCGCAATATGGCCCTTTGCCGCCAGAAGCCTAAAGATTGCCGGCACCGGATAGCTGTCCTTGCGGATGACTGCCCGCGTACCCTCTTTCAGCATACGCGGAATATTCTCATAAAAGCCGCCGCCAGTGATATGGCTGCACGCCTTGACGGTCACGCCCGCATGCTTCACTCCCTTAAGCGCCTTCACATAAATTCTCGTCGGAGCCAGCAACGCCTCCCCGAGCGTCTTCCCCAGCTCATCATAAAAAGTGTTCAGTCCTTCCTTCGTCATCTCCTTCTCAAATACCTTCCGCACCAGAGAAAAACCATTGCTGTGCACCCCGGTGGAAGCCATCCCAATCAACACATCCTTGTCCTTTAACTGCTCACCGGTAATCATATCCTTTTTATCACAGACCCCAACTGCAAATCCTGCCAGGTCATAATCCTCCTCCGGCATCAGTCCCGGATGCTCCGCCGTCTCGCCGCCGATCAACGCCGCTTCCGACTGCAAACATCCTTCAGCTACCCCCTTCACAATCTCAGCAATCTTCTCCGGATAATTCTTGCCACAAGCAATATAATCCAGGAAAAACAAGGGCTCGCCGCCCGCACAGGCAATGTCGTTCACGCACATGGCCACGGCATCAATGCCGATCGTGTCATGCTTATCCATGATGATAGCCAGCTTTACCTTTGTCCCACAGCCATCCGTTCCGGACAACAGTACCGGTTCCTCCATTTCTTTAATTTTTGCCAGAGAAAAAGCTCCGGAAAATCCTCCCAGTCCCCCCAGCACTTCCTCCCGCATCGTCTTTTTCACATGCTCTTTCATCAGTTCCACGGACTGATAGCCCGCCTCGATATCTACTCCGGCCTTCTTGTAATCCATATTTTCCTCCTGCTCTTTTTGCCGTTTTCACGCTCTTCTGGCCATTGCCGGACCTTATCCATCCGGACACCGCTGTTCTCATCACTAAAGCAATGCTTTCCTATCGCTGTGCCAGGTACTCCTGATACCCGATCTGCTCCAGCTTCTCTGCCTTTTTTACCACGTCGCACTTCATCTCTTCACTGTAATTTTTCAGTCTCATTAAGAGTTCCCCGTCAGATACCGCTAGAATCTTCGCTGCCAGGATTCCCGCATTGGCACCGCCGTTAATAGCTACTGTAGCTACCGGAATCCCCGTCGGCATCTGCACAATAGAATACAGGGAGTCCACGCCGCCCAGATCCGATGTCTTCATGGGAATCCCGATCACCGGCATGGGAAAAATCGCCGCACACATCCCCGGCAAATGAGCCGCCTTTCCCGCACCGGCAATAATCACCTTGATCCCCTTCCCTTCGGCCGCTTTTGCCCACTCAAAAAAGATATCCGGTTCCCGATGTGCAGAAATAATCGTCATCTCATACTCGATACCAAACTTTTCCAGAATCTCCGCCGCCTTCGCCATAACCGGCATATCCGAATCGCTGCCCATCACAATCCCTACTTTTGCCATCGTATGCTCTCCTTTTGTTTTATTTATTATATTAATAAGTATAACTTATGGATCAATCGCTATTGATTAGTATAATACCTGATTTTCTAAATACCGTCAATTCATTTTGGGGAATATTTATCGTGAGTTCGTCTTTCTGTTCTTTTCTTTGTATTTAGGAATAGTATACACCCTTTTCCGAAATTTGAGAAGCGGGATGTTTCATCTCTGCCACTATGCCGGCATTGCTATGTTTGACACTGCGACATTTCTTGAACCACTTATATCGTTTGACATAAGCCACTGCTATTTTGATAGATAGGAAAGAGCAAAATGCTATGATGAATTTGTATTGTGCTAGAAAAAAGGCGTTACAAAATAAATCATCCGTCATTTCTCTTATTCCGTGTACGGGAACCGTCCGAACACGGGATAAAGAAATAGCGGATGACTTATTTTACAACATCCTCAATGGACAACCTTACGCCGCTTTATGTAAGGCTTACACTTCCATAATCATGTCTTTCCCTTTCTGGTAATAATGTCTCATCTCCTCCTCCGGAACCATACTGCCTCCGGTCGCCCACACGAGTTGGGTGCTTTCTGCCATTACGCCGGCCAGCCCCTCACGCTTCACATACTCCTGAAAAGCCGGGAGCTTTTCCAGAAGTACCGGGCCATACATGCCGGCAAGGGCACTGGGTTCCAAATATATATTCTCACTGTCCGCCAGCTGCGCCAGCATCCGGTACATCCGCTCGTCCGTCAGAGAGTAGCATCCGCTCATAAACGGTCGCATCAATTGTCCTACAAAACCGGAAGCCCGGCCGACTGCCAGTCCGTCTGCCACCGTGATATTATCAATCCCAAAATCCTGTACGCTGACCCGGTGATTCTCTCCCGTAGCCATCCCCAGCATCATACAGCAGGAATGGGTCGGCTCGGCAAAAAAGCAGTGTGCCGCATCTCCAAACACCAGCTTAATACCAAACGCCACCCCTCCGGGACCTCCTCCGACCCCGCAGGGCAAATAAACAAACAGCGGATGCTCCTTATCCACCCGAATCTTCTGTTCCTCCAGCTGCTTTTTCAAACGCAGCGCCGCCACTGCATATCCCAGAAACAGTGTCTGCGAATTTTCGTCATCTACAAAATGACAGTATGGATCCTGCTCTGCCAGTTTCCGGCCCTCCCTGACCGCAACGCTGTAGTCCGACTCGTACTCCATAACCTTGACCCCTTTGCTGCGCAGCATATCCTTCTTCCACTGTCTGGCATCTGCTGACATATGTACGGTCACCTGAAATCCCAGCTTCGCGCTCATGATCCCGATCGACAATCCAAGATTGCCGGTGGAACCCACTCCCACGGAATACCGGGAAAACAATTCCCGGAATGTCTGACTGTCAAACATACGGTAATTGTCTCCTTCATGCAGCAGCCCATGCCGGATAGCGATTTCCTCTGCTGTCTTTAAGATCTCATAGATGCCTCCGCGTGCCTTAATGGAGCCGGAAATCGGCAGATGGCTGTCCAGCTTAATCCATAGCTTTCCCGGAAGGCGCCTTTGCTCCTGTGCTTCCAGCACAGCCTTCATCTGTGGAATCTCCCGCATGGGCGATTCGATAATACCGCCGGTAGCCGCCGTCTCCGGAAACACCGTCTCAAAATAAGGCGCAAAGCGCTCCAGCCGTCTGCTGGCATCCAGGACATCTGCCATCGTCAGCTCACAGCCCGCAATGGCCTCCTTGCAGTTCTTTTTATCTCCGTTTTGCCACCCCGTCTCACGCAGCGCACGGATATCTGCCACAATCGGAAATGCTTTTTCCCACTCCCGCCATGTTTTTCCCAGCACGATACTCTCTGTAACCATTCTATCATTTCCTTTTCCTGTATTATTTTTAGATGTAACCGTTCATCCGGTTTGGAATTCGCAAACTCCCCGCTGTCTGGACCAATGCCATTTGACGAAATGTGAGCATGTCAGTACCTTAGAACATCCCCGGCAAAATACCGGAAAAGACATTCAAAATCAATACGACCGCAAACCCTGCAAAGCTTGCCAGTGTTGTGGAATAGGTAGTAGCTACAAACGCTTCCTTAACCGTCAGATTACTGTATCTTGCTGGCATCCAGAAGGCAGCATCCGTCGGCAGAGTAAGTCCCACCGTACCCACACAGATGGCCAGCCCGACGATAATCGGCGACATCCCCATCGCCACAGCAGTAGGGCCCACAATCGACACGGTAGTCAACATCGCAACAGTAGCCGAGCCAACGGCCGCGCGGATAATCATTGCCAACACAAACGCCAGCAAAATTACCGGAATATTCATTCTCGACAGCAAATCCACCAAAGCATCACCCAGACCGCTTTTTTGCAGGATGGTTCCAAAGCAGTTTCCGCAACCGATCACCATCAGAATATTGCCCATGGAATCCGATGTCTTATCGATATAATTCCACAGGGTCGGACTGATCGCGGGCACCAGGTATCCCCGCAACACAAAGCCAGATACGATCATGGCAATAAACAATGCCACATTATTGTTTCCCAAAAATCCAAATACCAGATTCAGCACATGTTCCGCCGGCAACAGCACGCCACAGACAGAATTGATGACAATCAATACAATCGGAAGTGCAATCAGCATCAAAGTCAAGCCGGCGGAAGGCTTCCCCGGATCAGCCTTTAAAAGCTCCTCGTCATCGAGAATCCCGGCGGCTTCTGCCTTTTTTTCCTCACGTCCGGTCCCGGTCCCCCTGCTGTTTAAAATATTAGCATATTGCCAGCCACATAGCAAGCTTGCCGGAAGTGCAACCACAATCCCATAGATGATAAACCATCCTACATTTGCCCCGATCTGTCCGGCCACTGCCAACGGCCCCGGCGTTGGCGCTACGACGCAATGCGTCAGCAAAAGCCCCGTAAACAGTGCTGCTACATACGCGGAAGTCTTCTTTTTCGTAAACTTTTGCAGGCTGGTCACCAGCGGATTCAAGGTGATATAGGCAGAACCGAAATATACCGGAATCGAAACAATGAATCCCGCCAGATTCAGCGCCAGCATATCATTTTTTTTGCCAAATGTGCGCAGCAGCCCTTTGGCCAGCTCCTCCATACCGCCGGAATCCCCCAGCATCATTCCGAAAATACCGCCAAACAAAATCAGCAAACCGATGCTGGTCATAATGCTCCCAAAACCGCTGGTCAGATACCCCAGCGTATCGGTAAGCGGAAGCCCGCAGAGCAATGCCATAATGATGGCGCATACAAACAAAGACACTCCGGGGCTGACCTTAAATACGATCAAAGATACCAAAAGGATGGCCATGGTTATCACAAATGCGATCAATACGTTCATATTTTTCCCTTTCCTTATAGCAATAATGTCGTTTACCTGTTGTTATTCATTGTTACAGACAGTCATTCACCCCTGTAAACGATTTCCATGACCCAGTATCCTGCCTGGCGTACGCCCGGTGAATTCTTTGTCATGCCATACGACTTCCCCACCCACAAACACATAATCAATCCCTTCCGTAATGCTGTTAGAATTGCTGTAGGTAGCCGTGTCCTGCAGGCGATCATAATCAAAAATCAGCAGATCCGCATCATAGCCTTCCCGAATCAATCCTTTGTTTTTTACCAGGAGGTATTCTGCCGTCAATCCCGTCATCTTGTGAATCGCCTCCTCCAGCGTCAGAATTCCTTTTTCCTTGACAAAATAGGTAATTGCGTGAGGAAACGTACCGCTGGCCCTGGGATGTCCCTTCTCCTGCCAGCTTCTCGTCAGTCCGTCGCTGCCCACGATACAATAAGGATCCCGAATAATCTCACACACATCCTCATCACACATGCTGCTGAACACGCCGCCGGTCTCACAATTATTTTCCACACACAGGTCAAAAAACGCCTCCCACTCATCCTTGCCAATCTCCCTGGCATATTCCGTGATGAATTTTCCTTCTGCCAGCGGAGTCTTAGATGCAGAATAAACATATACGCCGCCCCAGCCACCGGCATTCAGATAATAATTGTCATAAGGTGTGGATGCGTCCTCCATCTCCGCTCTCAGCTTTTTACGAAACTCCGGGCTTTTTAGCTTATCCGTCATGGAACGGAACCCGTTTTCAAAATACCATGGCGGCATACATGCATTTAATGTAGTCATATTACAAGTATACGGATACTGATCACAGATCACCTGGATCCCCTCCTGCCGTGCCTCATGAATCAGACGCAGCGTTTCCTTCTGCTTCCCCCAGTTTGGCTTGCCTAACATCTTATGATGAGAGATATCCACACGGACTCCCGCCTGCCGTCCCACATTGATCGTCTCCTTCACAGCCTCAACAATCTCATTGGACTCATTGCGCATATGGCTGGCATATATTCCATCGTAAGGCGCAATCACCTTTGCCAACTCAATAATCTCCCTCTCCTCTGCATAACAGCTCGGTGTATAGATCAACCCTGTGGAAAATCCGGCCGCTCCTGCTTCCATCGCGTCCCGCAAAATGCCCTTCATTTTCTCCAGCTCTTCCTCCGTAGCCGGGCGGTTGGCCATACCCATTACCGCAATCCTGAGGCTGCTGTGCCCGATATACATTTTGACATTCGCCGTCAGGGACTGCTTACTGGCGTATTCCAAAAACCGGCCGTAGCTTTCCCAGTTTTTCATATCCTCCGGAAACCAGGTGGTACCCATGGACAGCATATTCTGAATATCTGCCAGATGCTCCGGCGCTACCGGCGCCATCGACAGGCCACATTGTCCCACAATCTCTGTGGTAACCCCCTGAGTCGTCTTAAACAGATGGGCGTCCTTTGTGCCAATAATCATGTCCCCATGAGAATGGGCATCGATAAATCCCGGACAGACATAGCGGCCAGCCGCGTCAATCACTTCCCTGGCCTCTTCATCTCCCTTTGCCATTACCAGCTTGCCGGCCTGAATCCCTACATTCCCGTCGAAAGCCGGCGCTCCGCTTCCGTCAATCACCTTTGCATCTTTAATCAATACATCCAGCATCTCTGAAACTCCTTTCTTTCACTGACAACAGGTTCTCCGCTCTGCAGCGCGGAATTGTTTCCATCCCGGAATTTATTGTTAATTATAGATTAACATCTTTCTGGCATAATGTCAATATTTTTAAATTATAATTAACATAATTTGTTAGTTTTTTTATGTTCTCCAAGTTTTTAATGGAATTTTTCTAAAATAAATCTCATATCTTCGTCTTTATGTTAATTTTTATTAAACACATTGATTGCTGATAAAAAGGAGATGTAATAAAAGAAGCTGCATGCATGGCAGCAGAAGACGAAAGCCTCCGGAATCCCTCATAAAAATCAAGGTTTTCCGGAGGCTAATTTTCATTTCAATAATTCTAAAAATATGATATACTCCTACATAAGCACAATATCCAGCAACATCAAAAGCAACCGCCTCCCTGAAAGGAGCTTATCTTGGACGATTTAAACATAGGAAAAAAAATACAGGAATTACGTTTAAAGCAGAAAACTTCCATCCGCAAGCTCTCATCTGCCGCCGGCATCACCGCTTCGATGCTCAGCCAGATTGAGAATGGCCAGGTAAATCCATCCATCAATACGCTGCGTGCCCTTGCCAGCGCTCTCAATGCCCCGCTCTATCACTTTTTTAAAGAGGAGGAAGAAGATCAGCCCGTAGTTACTCCCAATACCCGCAAGACTATCGGCAGAAAGAATGAACCCGATGTGGTCTACGAACTGCTCACTCCCGATACCAGGGGCAGCATCGAATTTTGCATGATGGTGATTCCGGCCGGCTCCAGCTCTAATCGGCACGCTCAGGGACATATCGGCGAGGAAGTCGCTTTTCTCTATTCCGGAGAATGTGTGGAACTTGAGATGGAATCCCGCTGTTTCACACTCCGCCAGGGCGACAGCGTACGTATCCCCCCGCAGTCCCAGCATGTCTGGCACAATCACTCCAATGCGCCCGTGCAGGTGATTTTTGCTATCACTCCGCCTTCCTTTTAAGTATTACGATTTTCTCACCAAATGAAACTGAAACGCCGAATACTCCGGCACTTCCCGGTTGATGGGCAACCCGGCATTCATCAGGGCTGAGCCGGAGCGGAGCTCCTTGCTGCCATTGACCGAATACATGGCCTGCGGATCCAGCCCCTTCGCGCGGATATATTCTTGCGGCCCGTTACAGGTCAGATTCGTGACTACTACGCTTAACAGCGCCTCGCTCTTATCCTTTGTCACATGCTGCCATGCCGTCATATTGCCCATTTTGAAGGGATTTGTCAGACGGTAAAAATCGCCCTTAAAGGTGATGTGATAATATTCACGGAATTTATCGCTCTGCTTCTTGCAGAGCTTTTGCTCTTTTTTGGAGAGATGCGTGGCATCCAGTTCATAGCCAAAAGTACCGCACATCGCTACCACTGCCTTTGTCTCTAACGGCACAAACTTTCCGCTGTCAGAAATGTGCGCACCCATGGTGCAGGTGGGATACACGAAAGAGGTGCCATAGTGAAGCTTTAAACGATCTATCGGATTGTTGTTATCACTGACCCAGTACTGAGGGTAGTAATAAAGCATAGCCGGATCGTAGCGTCCCCCGCCTCCGCTGCAGCCTTCAAACAGAATGTCCGGATGCGTCAGAATAATCGCATCCATCACCCGGTACAAGCCCAGAATATAACGGTGATATACCTCCCCCTGTTTTTCGGCCGGCAGAGCATTCGACCAGATATCCGCGAGAGAACGGTTGATATCCCACTTTACATAGTAAATATTGGCGTCATCTAAAATAGCATTAATCTTTTCGATCAGATAGTCCTGAACCTCCTTCCGGCTCATATCCAGCGCCATCTGATTCCGGCTGCGCACGGCATGCCGGCCAGGAATCTGCATGGTCCATTCCGGATGGGCGCGATAAAGGTCGCTGTCCTCGGAAACCATCTCCGGCTCAAACCAGATACCGAATTTCATATCCAGATCATTAATCTGCTCCACCAGCTTATGAAGCCCGCATTTGATTTTGTCCTCATTGACGAACCAATCTCCCAAACCACTGTTATCGTCGTCACGCTTGCCGAACCAGCCATCATCCATGACCAGAAGATCCACTCCCATATTTTTGGCGGCTTTGGCAATCTCCACCAGCTTTACATCATCAAAATCCATAAATGCCGCTTCCCAGCTGTTGATCAGCACCGGCCGCTCCACCTCGCTGACAAATTTACTGCGGCAGAGATTGGTGCGGTAGAAATCATGATAGAGATGGCTTAATCCCGTAAAGCCATGGCTGCTGAATGCCATCACTGCTTCTGGTCCCTCAAAGGTTTCTCCCGGCTTCAATTCATAGTAGAACTGTTTGGGGTTGATGCCCATCACCAGGCGCAGCTGATCATACTGATCCAGCTCTGCCTCAGCCAGGAAATTGCCGCTGTACATCAGAGAAAAACCATAGCATCTGCCATAATCTTCCGAAGCCTCCCGATCACAGAGAATCACAAAAGGATTCTGCTGATGGCTGGAAGAACCACGCACACTGCCGATAGTATGAATGTGATGGGTCATGGGCTGCCGCTCTACCTGCCGCTCCTGTCCGTATCGTCCCGGCAGGCTCACCAGATCCATATCTACCCCGTTCAGAAAATCCAGACAGACAGACATGATTTTCCGCAGATGAACCGGTTTATCCCCGCCATTGACCACCTTTACCGCACGGGTGATTATGTCTGCCTCCTCAAACACACCGTAGAGGAGTATTACCTTTATCTTGCTCACGGCATCGCAAAGGGCCACCTCCAGCGTATCCGCCGTATCGTCCTCATTGGCAAATACACAGGGAAGGGTGTCTAACTGATATTTCCCATGGGAAATCTTATAATCCACAGCCTTTCCATGATAAGAATAGCTTCCATCGCTGTTAACCACTTCAATGCTGGCCGTACGGAAATCCCCCTGCTGCTGGGTAGTAAATTCCTGTGGCTGGGCATCTAAGGAGAAGGTCCTGGCATTCCTCGATTCATAAGGGTTACCGGAAAAGCCCCGGTCATACTGCATGACCTGATAATTCATATCTTCATCCGGAATAGTCGGACCGTAGTAAAGATGCAGCAAATAATCCAGATTGCCTATTTTCATCTGGTAAGATGTGTTCCTGGTGTGAAGAGTAATTGTTTTCGTTTTCTCATGATAAATAATTGCCATATGACGCTCCTTTTGTCCTGGAGAGAACGGGCTTGGCCCCTTCTCCTGACACCATGTATTTTGAGAACCACACACGGATTCTATTCTCTGGCGTGCAGTTCCTCATGTGAGGATAGTTTAGCATATTTTGCCAAAAATTCCCTTATACAAATGTACTCTAATGAAGAAAAAAACAGGAAAAATGTAAAGTGCAGATTGTCATGTATACGTAAAAATGTTATAATTTTCCTGTTTTTATTATTATAAAAGGAACGATCGTATTATGAAAAAAAAGCTCTGTATACTATTCTTGGCCATGACAGGCATCATCACCCTGACCGGCTGTCATTCCGGCCGCCAGCAGGAGGCAAAATCTTCCTCTGAAGAAAGCCATCTGGTAGAACTGGTTGTCTGGGGTTCTGAGGAGGATGAGGCACTTTTAAATCAGATTATTGATAATTTTGAGAGGCGGCACCAGGGGGAAGCCGATTTTCGCATCACTTTTCAGGCTCAGGGAGAATCCGGCTGCAAAGACGCACTGCTGGCAGATTTAGAAGCCGGTGCAGATGTATTTACCTTTGCCGACGATCAGCTGAATGCTTTAGCCGCTGCCGGCGCCCTCGAGCCAGTACCCGACGGTGATACCATACGCTCAGAGAATCTGGCTGCTTCCGTTGAAGCCGCCTCTGTGAGAAATACCATTTATGCCTATCCCCTGACCTCCGATAACGGATATTTCATGTATTATAATAAAAAATACTTTTCAGAATCTGATGTGAAAACTCTGGATCGCATGCTGCAGATTGCAGAGGAAAACCATAAATTCATTACTATGGACTGGTCATCTGCCTGGTATGTCTATGCCTTTTTCGGTAACACCGGCATGGAGGTCGGACTGAATTCGGATGGCATCACCAACTTCTGTACCTGGAACCAGGCAGAAGCAAAAATCCGCGGGATCGATGTGGCACAGGCCATGGCACAGATTGCCGAAAGCCCGGGATTTGCCAGTCGGACCGATACCGAATTTCTGTCTGGAGTTGAGGAGGGAACTGTGATCGCCGGAGTCAGTGGCGTATGGAATGCCGTCGCCATGGAAGAGGCATGGGGAGAGGATTTCGGCGCCGCCAAGCTGCCGACCTACACCTGCCGTGATGAACAGCTACAGATGGCATCCTTTTCCGGCTGTAAGCTGGTTGGCGCCAATGCCTATTCCCGGAATTACGACTGGGCCTGCCAGCTGGCCAGCTGGATTGCCAATGAAGAAAATCAAAAGCTCCGTTTTGAGCTGCGTGGCCAGGGACCATCCAATATCCGGGCCTCCCAGTCATCCGCCGTCCAGGAGGCGCCAGCGATTGCCGCACTGTTGGAGCAGTCGGAATTTGCCCAGTTGCAACGGATCGGCGGAAATTTCTGGGATCCCGTAGCTGTGTTTGCCGGTACTTTGGCCGCTGGGAATCCCGGCCATGAGAATCTTCAAGATCTGCTGGATCAGATGGTAGAAGGGATTACAGCAAGATAATACAGAAATTCATAAAAGATTTTGGAGGAACAAAATGAAAAATAGGCTTAGTATTCAGCAACGTCTGATTTTACCGATTGTCCTGCTGGGGATCGTGGCGCTGATCTCAAATATTCTGGCTATTTTCAGTATCCATAAAGTAAATGCCAATGCCGCCAATATTGTCGATCACTCCATGGTAGAACAATCCCGGCTGGCGGACATCCGCCGTTCGATTCTAAACACGCACAAGATGGCTCTGTCCCATATTGTAGCTACGGATTACAAAACTATGATAGAAGTAGTTACCCAAATTAAGGCAGAGGAAAAAACTCTGGATACAGAGCTGGCTGAATTTGCCGGTTACATCACAGAAAAAGAACAGGCCTCTTACCAGCAGCTTCTTGACAACTATGATTCCTTCAAACACGCTCTGGTGGATCTGGTCTGTGCCAGTGCCGACAGCAAGACTCAGGAAGCCTATGCCATTGCCAACGGGGATGTCGCTTCCTTTGGCGCCGCCATAGAAGCAAATATCATCCAGCTTGACGAAGCTATCCGCACCCAGACTGCCGCTGCGCGCCAAAGGTTGCTGATCGTGTACGGAATTTCCATCGGAACCGGAATTCTCTCTATCGTGATCGGGCTTGTCCTGGTATTGCTTGCTATCCATATTATTCTCAAATATGTGATCCGCCCGATCAAGAGCATGCTGCTCTCTCTTCAGGAAAGCTCAAAACGAATCGACGGCGTAACCGGAGAGGTATTAAAACGAACGAAAACCTCCAACCAAAGCGCCCGCTCTTTAGCCTCCCTGTCAAGAGAATTGTCCTCTGCCATGCAGAACGTGGCCAGCAATGCTTCACAAATCAACAGCAGCGCCGCGGATATCCGGAGTGATGTCAACAATATGGCCGAGGAATGCGGCACCATCACCGCATATTCCTCCGAGATGCGCATCCGGGCCAATGAAATGCAGCAGTCTGCCAAAACTAATGTAAAAGTAATCGAGAATAAAGTGGAAGAGATCTTAATGCTCTTGGATGATGCAATCAAAAAAAGCAATAGTGTGGATCAGGTAAATGCTCTCACGAAAGATATTCTGGCAATCGCATCCACTACCAATTTGATTGCCCTGAACGCTTCTGTGGAAGCGGCGCGGGCCGGTTCTTCCGGAAAAGGATTTGCTGTAGTGGCTAATGAGATCCGCCAGCTGGCAGATTCCTGCGGCGAGACTGCCAGCCATATCCAGAACGTCAATGAAGTAGTTACCGGAGCAGTACATAATCTCTCGAGACAGTCCCAAGAGCTGGTGGATTATCTGAAGGAATCGGTATTGACTGAATTCCAGTCTTTTGTGAACTCTGGAAAGCAGTATCAGGATGATTCGGTCTATGTCGGCAAAGCGATGGATGCCTTTTATGAACGCACCGAACGGCTGCGTGGGACGATGGAAGAAATCGCCGGTTCTATAGGCAGCATCAGCAAAGCGATGGAAGAAGGCGCCGCCGGAATCACAGGAGCGGCAAACAGCACCCGGAAGATGGAAAAGGACATGACAGATATTACGGAAAAAATGGATATAAATCAGGAAATTGTGGCGGAGCTAAAGAAGCAGATGGAGATGTTTGTGGATCTGTAGAAAGGAGAACTTTAAAATGACCAATAAAGAACGAATGATAGCTGGAAAGCTTTATGATCCGGGGGATCCGGAGATTCTTAAGGAACAGTTTGGATATCTGGCAAAAATGTACGAATTTAACAAAACCCTGCCTTCGGAAATGGAAAAACGGAATTGTCTGCTGAAGGAAATGTTTGGCCATGTAGGCGAGGGTTGCTATATCGAGCCTCCCTTCTATGCCAACTGGGGCGGCAAGCATGTATTTCTGGGAAATCATGTCTATGCGAATTTTCACCTGACCCTGACAGATGACGGAAACATCTACATCGGGGATCATGTGATGATCGGCCCGAATGTGACCATGTCCTCCGCCGGGCATCCCATAGAGCCTCATCTGCGGAAACGGGAGATACAGTTTAACGCAGATATCCATATCGGAAATAATGTGTGGATCGGAGGCATGGTCATGGTTCTGCCCGGAGTGACGATCGGTGATGACTCAGTCATCGGCGCTGGCAGCGTTGTGACAAGAGATATCCCCGCCGGCGTGGTGGCGGTGGGAAATCCCTGCCGGGTACTGCGCAAAATCAACGAACGGGACCGGAAATATTATTTCCGAAACCTGGAAATCGATATGGAAATCCCAGAAGACTAAAGCGCTTCATTCAGCTTCTGTGTTCCTTCCACGGCAAACCTGCCGTCCCGAATCACCCAAAGCTCCGTGCCGTCCGGACACACGGCACGGATATCCCCCAATTCTGAATAGGGTATGGTAATATCCAGATGACATCCAAAGTATGCCTTGGACACATCCTCCTTTCTCAGTACCGAGATCTCATTATCTCTTGCCACCATCTCCCGGCCGTCCGGATTGTACATCGGAGAGTCTTCACTCCAGCTGTAGCACGTATCCCCGACGGCAAAATGCGGCCCCATCTTCTCTGCAATCAAAATCGGCAGCTTTTCCCCTATTCCGAACCGTTCTGCCATGGCATATGCCGTTGTATTGGTTCCAATGGCAAACTCTCCCATGGGAAGTGTATCATGATTTTTCAAAATTTCTTGGCGAATCAGTCTTTTCCCCTCCTCCGGATCGGCAAAGTTATCACAGGAATACCCAGTTACCATACCATCCCGAAACCAGAGCCGCAAATTCTCGAACTGAATATTTCCCAGATACACCTTCCCCACATGCAGCAACCCTCCGGTGCCGGCAAGCCTCGGAGAGGTAAACACCTCGCCCACCGGGATATTTACATCTGCCACACAGTTCTCAAAATTCGTCTCTCTGGCAATATCCCTCAGGGGATGAAGCGCAATCCGCAGATTCGTCTCATTTTTTCCTCTTCCGGTCACCTGCACATACTCCGCCTGATCCAGTACCTGTATAATATTCTGCTGAATTTCCTGATACATCTCATAATCCAGCGTATTAATCCGGATGGTTTCCTCAAAAATCTCTTCAAAATCTTTCCCGATCTCTGGTAGCGGGAAAGCAATGATAGTGAAACTGGTTTCATCTCCCGGAACATAATGATTGATTACCGCCAGGGACTCATTGGTATATGCCAGGGAAAGCTCTTCCTGCTTACGGCTCAATGCACAGGCAGCCGCCTTATTCTCCGGCCGGAAAGCATCCGCCCCGAAAGTCTCCACCACAGCCGGGCCGGCGTACTCTGCCGCTTCTTTTTTGTAAGTCTCATAGGCCGTCCGCAGCACTGCCAGCTTCCGCTCTTTAAATGCCTTATCCAGATAAAGAGCCGCATCATAGCGGTGGTCATAATCATACTGCCGGTTGGGTGAGGTTCCGTGATATCCCACCTTGCGGTTCGGTGTCTGCGTCACAGACCAGATAGCCGCCCGATATATGACAGCCTCAAGCCCCATATCCGCAAACTGCCGGATCGCCGCCCGAATCATCCGTTCAAACCCCAGCTCATACCGGATACCCACAGTTCTCTTCTTAGACAAGTCCCGGCCCATCACCGCAAAGCCCTTTCGATAGCCTTCTGTATATGTGGCTGCCATTTGCTCAATCGTCTCCTCTGGAAGTCCGTTCAAAAACGAAGCCACCTGCAGCTCAGTGCCAGAAATATATTCTCCAAATCGGTAGAGATATCGCAGATCCGTCAAATCACTCTCCATAATGATATCTTTAGCAAACGTCAGGGAGGGATCCAATTGCTCCCGAATCCGATATGGCAATGTTACATCCGTATAATCACTGTGGAACCAGTACAACACATCCTTCACTGCCTTTTCCGTGGGGATCTCTTCCTCAAACCGGTTGTAAAGCCCGATCAGTGTCTCAAAAAGAATGGTAATGTCCTCCAGCCGGCATTCATAGGCAAACACAATGCTTCCCCTGAGCTGAGCATAAAATGCCGACAAAACCGGGCCTAATTCCTTCCCTAAAGCCCGGACGGCAAATTCCGGATTGGCATAGCTGTGTTCATAATTCTCCGGCAAAATATCTTCGTACAGGCTCTGGTTCAGCTCCTGAAGCTTTTGTAAGGAAAGTTCCAAAAGCTCCTCCCGCAGCTGCCTTCTGGCCAGCTCTTCAATCTGAACGGCAAACCGTGCCATTCGGACAAAATATCCGGCAAAGGGATCGGGCACTTCCTCCGCCTCTGTCCTGACAATGCCGGCAATCCGCTCCGTTGCCAGATCATACCGCTCCTGTATCTGTGTATTCTCCTTTATCCGCAATTCCTGATATTTCATGTCTGTTCCTTTCCTTTTTCCAAAAAGTCGGGTCTTAATGTACCGGCACTAGTCCCCAATCACCCCCACCACCGTCACACAAAACCACAACACAATCAATGCCCCTGACATCCACATACCAATCCTCGACAGCAGATAATTCTTCTCCTTCTCCAAAAACGACAGCCCGCCATATGCCAGCGCCATGACAGCAAACAAAAAGCTGCTTACTCCCCAGGCGGCCACATTCAGCTCTCCCCGCCCCTGCAAACGGACGCTTAAGCTCACGCTGATCACCCCCATCGCCAGCGCTACTGCCGCCAAAGGCAGACAGACCAGGCTCTTTCTGGCAAATGGCTTTCGAATATAAGAAATCTTATGTCGCTGTCTTCTCATGACGCTTCCTCCTTATGCGCACCTGCTGCACCACATGATAGCAAAAATACCCCAACACGCCCCCCACGGTATTCAGCAACAGATCATCCACATCGAAGCTTCCCACCTTAAATATTAGCTGCACCGTCTCAATGCAGAGACTCAAGCTAAAACAGAGCCCGATAGCATTGTACCATTTTTTACTTCTGCGGCTGACAATAGGAAGAAAAAAGCCGCAGGGCATAAACGCCACCACATTTCCCACCACATTCAATAAAAATGCTGTCATCCCTAATTGATGTCTATATTGATAGAACCGTTTAATCTCTTTAAACAGCTCCAGATTATATGCATACTCCCGTTTTGCCGGATCCCTCCCGAAGGATTCGGCAAAAAACATAAAATAGACCAGCATTGCCAGGTAAGCAAGAAACAATACCCACCCGAATTTCTGGTTCCTGGTCGTGTTTTTTATCATCGCTTTTCCCCTCGTTCCATCACAATTCCCGGCCCTTTGTCAAACAAAAGGCAACGGAAGGCAGCCTCTCTCCGTCGGGAAAGAGACTGCCCTCTCAATGTACCTAAAACATAATCTCAGATTTGCGTTTTAACAAAATACTGCCGCTGACAATGGACACGATGCCCACAGTCACTCCGGCCACCAGGATCACAATCCCGGCAGCAATACTGCACGCCCCTGTGTTCCTCATGGTCTTATAAATTCTCTCCATACTCGTACTCCTTACTAAACTGTTACTACTTTGCACCATATTGCTCATAATATGCATCAATAGCGGCCTTTAGTGCATCATCAATGATAATCTTCCCCTTATATGGACGATTATAAAGATGCTCCACCACCTCTGCCATAGTCACGATAGCTGTTGCCCGAAATCCGTACTTTTCTTCAATCTCCTGAAACGCCGATTTCATCCCCTGCCCTCGCTCCATGCGGTCCACTGACACCACCAGCCCCAGTACATCCACCTCTCCCTGTGCCCGGATGATCGGCAGAGTTTCCTCGATCGAGGTGCCTGCTGTAGTGACATCTTCAATGATCAGCACCTTGTCGCCATCGTGAATCGGGCTTCCCAGCAATATGCCTTTATCGCCATGATCCTTGACCTCCTTACGGTTTGAGCAGTATTTAATATCCGCCTCATACAACTCACTGAGCGCCATCGAAGCCGCCACTGTCAACGGAATGCCCTTGTAAGCCGGCCCGAACAGCACATCAAAATCCACCCCAAAGGCTTCTGCAATCGCCCTGGCATAATAGCCTCCCAAACGATGCAGCTGCGACCCGGTCCGGTAAAATCCCGTATTGATAAAAAACGGCGTCTTCCGCCCGCTCTTTGTAACAAAGTCTCCGAATTTCAGCACCTCGCTGTCTATCATAAACTCAATAAATTCCTTCTTATAATCTTCCATCTGTACTTTGCTCCCCTCTCCTATTTCACACAGCCGATCAATTCCGTAATCTCCGTGACGCCGTTTTCCTCCATATATTTTTCAATCCCCTCCGCAATCTCCACCGTCACATAAGGATTGAAAAAATTAGCCGTGCCGACCGAGACTGCTGTCGCCCCGGCCATGATGAACTCCAGGGCATCCTCTGCCGTGGCAATTCCTCCCATACCGATGATCGGAATCTTTACCGCGCATGCCGCCTGATAGACCATCCGCACTGCAACCGGTTTGATCGCCGGGCCTGACATGCCCCCGGTCTTATTCGCCAACACAAAGCAACGCCTTTTGGTGTCAATTTTCATACCTGTCAGTGTGTTGATAAGTGAAATCACATCCGCGCCGCCTGCCTCGGCTGCCCGCGCCATCTCGCCGATATCCGTGACATTCGGACTGAGCTTCATGATCACCGGCTGCTTTGCCCGCTCCCGAACTGCCTTTGTAATTGACTCCACGGCTTTTGGATCCTGGCCGAAGGCGATCCCGCCCTCCTTGACATTAGGACAGGAAATATTGATCTCCAGAAAATCCACCGGTTCCTCGCCCAGACGCTCCACCACCTCCAAGTAATCCTCCGTGGTTCTTCCGCAGACATTGACAACAATCCGCGTGTCATATTGTCGCAAAAACGGGATATCCCTCTTTACAAACACGTCAATACCGGGATTTTGCAATCCGATGGCATTGAGCATCCCGCCGCAAACCTCCGCAACCCGCGGCGTCGGATTACCTGCCCAAGGTACATTGGCTACTCCCTTGGTCACCACAGCGCCCAGACGGTTCAGATCCACAAACTCCCCATATTCCGCACCACTGCCAAAGGTTCCGGAAGCTGTCATTACCGGATTCTTTAACTCCACTCCGGCCAGCTTTACTTTCGTGTTTATCACAATTCCACCTCCCACGCCGCAAAGACAGGCCCATCCTTGCAAATCCGCTTATTATGGACATGAGAGTGGCTGTCAATCTCCTTTGACTGGCAGACACAGGCCAGACATGCCCCCACGCCGCAGGCCATCCGCTCCTCCAACGAAATCCAGCACTCCATGGAATGCCGGATGGCATATTCCTTTAATGCCCGCAGCATCGGAACCGGTCCACAGGCATAGATCACATCCGCCGTCAGGCCATGCTCACGAATAATATCCAGTACATTCCCCTTTGTACCGGTACTGCCATTCTCAGTCGCTACCCAGACGCTGCCATATGCCGCCAGCTCCCGATTCAAAAACAACTCATCCCGATACCCTAAAAGAATCTGCTTTTCACATGCAAGCTCTTTCGCCAGTTGCAGCATCGGCGGGATACCGATGCCGCCGCCTACCAAAAAGGCTCTCTTCTTTGGGTTTTCTTCTGTCGGAAAGCCATTCCCCAGCGGCCCTAACACCGTAATATAATCTCCCGTGCGATACCGTGAAAATTCTTCTGTTCCGGCCCCTGCCACGCGGTATACCAGCCGCAGCCTGCCCTGTCCCTTGTCGATCTCACAAATGCTGATCGGGCGAGGCAGCAACCGGCTGGCATCCTTCGTATACAGAGAAAAAAACTGCCCGGCCCTCGCCGCCGCAGCCATGTCCATGGCCTCAATCCACATGCTGTAAATGCCGCCGGCGAGACATTCCTGGGAGACCACCCTGGCCTCCCTTTTTTGCTTACCGGCGTTCCCGTTTTTCTCCATGACAACCTCCTGTCATCCCGCTTACAGCCATTCCTTCTTTGGCCGCTCCCGTTTTTCTTTGCCCTTCCGCCTACAAAACGCTGTTGATATCCGCCGCCATATCTGCTACCGCCTGCCTGGACGCCTCCCCAAAATGCTCTGGCCCGAATTTAGCATACTTCTCCTGACGGTACGCCGCAATAATACCTCTCGAAGAATTCACAATCGCTCCCAAACCATTGTCATCAAAACAGGGCCGGAGATCCTGCGCGGTCGCTCCCTGTGCCCCATAGCCCGGCACCAGGAAATAAGTGTGCGGCATCTGCTTTCTGAGCACCGCACTCATCTCCGGATAGGTAGCTCCCACCACGGCACCCACATTGCTGTACTCCCCGTCCATACAATCCGCTCCCCATTCCACAACCTTGTCCGCCACATGTTCATACAGAGGCCTGCCTTCAATCAGCCGATCCTGGAACTCACCGCTGGAAGGATTGGAAGTCTTTACCAGCACAAAGATTCCTTTATCCTCCGCTTTGCACACATCCACAAAAGGCTTCACCCCATCCGTTCCCAGATAAGGATTGACTGTCAAAAATTCTGTGTCGAAGGCCGTGAGCATAGTATCCCCTACCTTTACCTTCCCCAGATGGGCAGTCGCGTAGGCGGCGGAGGTCGACCCAATATCCCCGCGTTTGGCATCGCCGATCACCAGAAGCCCTTTGTCCTGGCAGTAGCGGACGGTTCGCTCATAAGCCTTTAGCCCTTCCATGCCAAACTGCTCATACATGGCAATCTGCGGCTTCACACAGGGAATCAGATCCCAGGTATGATCCACTATTTCCTTATTAAAATGCCAGATAGCATCGGCGGCCCCTTCCAGAGTCTCTCCAAACTCCTGAAATGATGCCTTAAGAATGTGTTCCGGAATATACCCCAGCATCGGGTCCAGCCCGACACACAACGGAGCCTTTGTCTTCTGTATCTTCTGAATCAGCTGTTGAATCATACGATCCTCCTTAAATTGTGCCTGGCTCTGCAACTGCCTGATATCTTTGCCGTCACCTGCCGTTGGCCGATTTTTTCCATTTTAGCATATCGCTACCAGCGTTTCAAGTCTAAATCCAATTAGAAACTGCCGGAACCACCACCACGGTCATCAGCCCGGCCACCGCCACTGACAGGCTGCTCATCGCCCCTTCGATTTCTCCTAGCTCCAGCGCCTTTGCCGTCCCCACTGCATGTGCCGAGGTCCCCAATGCCAGCCCACGGGCAATCGGGCTTTCCAGATGCAAAAGCCTAAATACCGTTTCACCGATAATATTTCCCAAAATTCCCGTAACGATAATGCATACTACCGTAATCGTCACTATACCTCCCGCCTCCTCGCTGACTCCCATACCGATCGCTGTGGTAATCGACTTGGGCAGCAGCGTCACATAGTAAACATGCTCCATCCGAAATAGCAGGCACAGCAAAAAAATACTCACCGCACTGGCAGCGACCCCCGCCGCAATCGCCGCCGCTACCGCCAATAAATTCTGCCGCAGCAATGCCAGCTGCTTATACAACGGAATTGCCAGGCATACGGTAGCCGGGGTCAACAGATAACTGATATACCTCGCTCCTTCATTATAGCTCGCATAATCCACCTGCAAAAGCTTTAATGCCACAATCACCACCACCACTGCCACCAGGATTGGATTGAGCACAGCCCATCCCAGCTTTTTCTTCAGCCACAGCCCCCACCAATAGGCCAGCAAGCTGATCACGACACCAAAATACAGCGACTCTCCCGCAAAGTTCATTTCCTCTCCCCCTTCCTACATCACTCTTTATGCCTGTTCCCATTCTTCCTGTTATCCATCTTCCGAATGAACGCCTCCGCTGTTATCCCGGTAACTCCCATTACCACCAACGTCGAAATTGCACAGACCCCTGCCACCGGCACAAGCACAGGACGAAGCTGCTCAAAGCTTTCCATCAGTCCCACTGCTGCCGGCACAAACAATACCGGCATAATATCCAACAGAAAATTCCCCGTCGCTTCCACCTGTTCCAGCTTCAATACTCCCAAACAAAGCAACAAAAGCATCAAAAACAACCCATAGACTCCAGCCGGGACCGGGAACGGCAACACATCATTCAGCCATTCCCCTGCCAGCGTAATTCCCAGAATCACCGCACATTCTTTTACATATTTCATATCATTTTCCTTCTTTCTTACTATTACCAACCCCCTGACTTCACCATTCCCTTAAAGCTCTCCGTCAAGCGGCACCCCTATTCTATCACCTCGTTCATAAAATAACAATCAACCACTTGTATTTTCTCTGTATTTTCTATATACTTCTATTACCGGCCACCGATCACCCGGCCAATGGCCATCAGCAGAAAAACTGTATCCAGGTCAAAGGCCCCGCAGCAAGTTGCGAACCACTTGACCAATGTCATTAAGTTTAGCCCTGAGAATACTCAGCCATGGAACAAGGAGCGGGAAGAAGCGGGAAATGGTCTGCTGATTTTGACTTTCCACCTCTTCCCGCTCCTTGTTTCATGGCGTACCTTCTGAATAAAGCACAGAAAGGATCCTCTCATATGACTCCTGCCATCCATCAGACCTCCTGCCTGACTACTGACCAGCAACAGGCGCTTCTTTCTCTGGTCCGCCTCTGTCAAAAACATGATTCTCTTTCCCTCTCTTACCCGATCCATACAGAGGACGGCGCCTCTGCCCATTATCTTCTCAGCGACAGCCGTGATCGGTTGCTCAGCGCACTGGCTCTGCTCCCGCTGGATGATGCCACCTGCGAGTGCATCGCCTTCACCCACCCGGCTCACAGGCAGAAGGGATATTTCTCCCGGCTCCTTGCGTTAGCACTGGAAAGCTGCCCGGAATGCGATCTGTTGTTTCCGGTATCCGGCACCTGCACCGATACCCTGGCTGCCCTCGATACCCTGGGGGCAGAACTGTCCCATCAGGAATTACGGATGGAACGGAAACTTTCCTTGCCGCTCCCTTACATGCCATCCATACAAAATCATCATGTGGAGCTGCTTACACCAGAGTCTGTCTTTTCGGAAAATGCCGTCTGGCAGCTTTTCTTATCCTCCCCGGCAAATATCATTGGTTCCTGCCTGACCTCTCTGGTCTCGCCGGAGGTCCTCTGCCTTCATCAGGTTGAGATCACCTCCCGTCTGCGCGGGCAGGGATTTGGTCTGGCGTTACTTTGCCTGCTGCTGTCGCACCTCCAGCAGAAAGACGACCTGAAACGGATTCTCCTGCACGTCTCTGCCGACAATATTCCTGCTGTCTCCCTCTACAAAAAGACAGGATTCCGGATCACCGAAACCCTGTCCTATTATTGGTACTGATTTTATCTTATTTTTCCATTCTGAGCCTCAATGCTTTTGCGGATCACCAGCATATGGCGATCCGTCTGGGCGATTACTTCCGCGCATTTGCGCAATTCCTCGCCAATCTCATCCGCATCCACCCCGATATCCTTTTTATACTTCAGCTGATGATCCAGGCTTGCCCAAAAATCCATGGCTATCGTGCGAATCTGTACCTCCACCCGCATGTCCTTCTTGCGATCGGAAAAGAATACCGGAACCTCTAAAATCAAATGATAGCTGCGATAACCATTTGGCTTTGGATGCTCAATGTAATCCTTCACGGCAATCACCCGAATATCGTCCTGGCTGACAAGCATCCGCGCAATACTGTAAATATCATCCACAAAAGAACAGATCACCCGAATCCCCGCCACATCATCCAAATGATTGACCATAGAATCCAAAGTCACCGGCAGGTTCCGGCGATGAAGCTTGTCCACGATACTCAATGGCTTTTTCACCCGGGATTTGATCATCTCAATCGGATTGCGCTGATTTCGTACAGACAATTCATCATTCAACACCTCCAGCTTTGTCTTTACTTCCCGAATCGCGCAGGAATACATCATAATCGCTTCCTGAAATTCCCGCGCCTGATGCAAAAGAGCCTCAGGCACCTGGGCCAGATCCGGGACATTGACTGCTGACTGATGCAACTCACTGTTAGGATTCATGCTCATGTTCATAAGTACACCCCTTACTTTTGTTCATTATCCACGCCGGTTTAAAATGCTGCCGCATTTCCCCTGCCGGTTTTTAAATTCTTTTGGCAACTAGCAGGATCCTGCCATTCTTCAATGTATATTCGCACGTCACCAGTGCCAATAATTCATCTTCTTTTGTCAGTTCGATCCCAGTATCATAAAAAGACTGTACTTTTACCCGCTCCCATGCCTGCTCAAAATCTCCTTCCTCCTGGGGAAACAGGAGATTCTGCCATATAGTCTGATCTCCGGATGCGCTTAATTTGAGTACCGCCGCCACCTCATAACTCCCTGCCTCATCCATGGTGTCAAACTGTACATAAGGATGCTCCGCATAAAATGCGTATTCTGTATAGCCTTGAAGGGAAGCAAACATAGAACCGTTCTTCATATGATGCCCACTGATGAGCAAACTCGTCCTGGGATTCTCATACTTGCAGTTCTCTGACAGATATGGCGTGCCGTAGCTGCTCTTTTTTTTATAAAAATCCCGGTGCAGATAATAATCCCGCTGATTTGGACTTTGCATCACCGGATAGTCAATATTAGTTCCCTCAATACGGATCCAGCCGATCATATCCGAATTTTCTTCCTTCATGGAATGATACACCGCAAAACGCTCCTGGGCGGTCTCCTCCCACCAAAGCTTCCATTTCTGTTGCTCTGTCAGTTCCTCTTCTTTGCTGTCTGTGGCTTTCTCTGACGCATCTTCTGATGCCAGCCCATCGGCAAACCGCCCGCTGAGTTCATCAAACGTCTCCTGCTGCCGGTTACTCTGAATAAAATCCTGTATCAATAAAAACCCACTGACCAAAAACACCATCAAACAGATTGCCATCATTATGCGTAACACAGCCGCGCGACCAGGGCTTTTCCTCTTCATATATCGCATTCCTCTTTCCGTACGCAGATGTTGAATTTTCTTATTTTCTCTTTCATGATACCTCGTTCTTTCCCTGGATGCAAGTAAAAAATCTATCCGGGAGGGCTTTTCCTTTTCCTGTAAATGTGGTATCCTTTTCTGGTATTGTTATTTGAACGCTGCACAGGGGTGAATTTTCAAAACCATAAACAGTGCAGCATGAATAGGAGGTATTTCATATGAGTGAAGCAAGTGCAAATTGTACCCATGACTGCAGCTCCTGCGGAGAAAACTGCAGCAGCCGTACCGCCGATCGCACCAGCTTTTTAGAACCATTAAACCCGGCCAGTTCCGTTGGCAAGGTTATCGGCGTTGTCAGCGGCAAAGGCGGCGTCGGCAAATCTCTGGTAACCTCTCTGCTGGCTGTCAAGATGAATGCCAAAGGCAAACATACGGCAATCCTCGATGCGGATATCACCGGGCCGTCTATTCCCAAATCTTTCGGGCTTGGCACCGACGGCATCAGCGTCACTCCCGACGGCCTGATGGTTCCCGCCACTACCGCCACTGGTATTGATATCATGTCAGCGAACCTGCTTTTAGATCATGATACCGATCCGGTGATTTGGAGAGGCCCTGTCATCGCCGGCGCTGTCAAGCAATTCTGGCAGGAGGCCCTGTGGGAGAATGTGGATTATATGTTTGTGGATATGCCGCCGGGCACTGGCGATGTCCCCCTGACGGTATTCCAATCCCTGCCAGTGGATGGAATCATCATCGTTACCTCTCCTCAGGAACTGGTTTCTATGATTGTTACGAAAGCAGTGAACATGGCCAAAAAAATGGATATTCCGATTATCGGTCTGGTGGAGAATATGAGCTATCTTGAATGTCCGGACTGCAAAAAGCGGATCTCTGTCTTTGGCGAAAGCCACATTGATGAGATCGCTAAAGAATCCGGCCTCCCGGTTCTGGCCAAACTGCCTATCACTCCAATCATTGCCGAACATGTAGATGCCGGAACCATCGAATATCTGGAGGAAAACTGGATGGACGAAGCGGCAGACAAGCTGTTGGCACTGTAATTGCCATAGGGCGTAAAATAAGCCTTCAACCATTTTTCCTACATCTGGCAGATGGCTTATTTTGCCCCTCTTCTTTTATTGATCTCCCCGCTCTCTGATAAACTGCTCCCGCAATAACAGCCAATTTGCCCGGAAATATCGCATTAGCTGCCAATACCCCACTCCACTTAAACCATATTCTTTCACCAATTCAAATTTTGCCTGCAGGCTTCTCACATCCTCAAACCATACCTCATGCTGAATTCCATATTGCCAATAACGGAAATACGGCGACTGAGCGATATCGTCAAAACGGATCTCCACACCATGATCAATCGCCAGTTGAATTGCCTCCAGCGTCCCTATCGTCGTCGCCTTCGTGGTGCCACGCACATAGGGAAGCGGCCAGTCATACCCATAATTGGGAATACCCAGGCTGATCTTTTCATTCGGTATTTCCGATATGGCATACTCCACCACCCGCCGCACCATATTAATAGGCGCTACGGCCATGGGCGGGCCATATGTATACCCCCACTCATATGTCATCAGCATTACCCGATTCGCCGCCTCCCCCAATAGCCGGTAATCCACCCCTTCATACAGAAGTCCTGGCTGATCCCTTGACGTTTTCGGCGCCAATGCCACGCTGACCGGATAATCAAACAGATTCATCACCTGAGTCGCAAATTCCACAAATCCGGCAAAGGCCACCCGATCCTCTGCCTGAATATACTCAAAATCAATATCTAATCCCCCGTATCCTTTTTGCTGCATCACTGCTCCCAGTTCCCATAACAGCTTTCGCTGCATTGCCTGATCCTGTACCAGCGCCGCTACCAGATTATTATTAAAACGTCCGTCACTGCCCAGAGGCGTCAGCGTTAATACCGGCCGCACTCCCTGCTGATGGGCAGCTGCAATCATCCAATCCTCATTGCGGGAAGGCGGCACCAGCTCTCCCTCCATCGTAAATCCATAGGAAAATATATAGATCGCCGTCAAATCCGGCAGGGTTTCCTCCAGCACTTTATCCTGAATATAAGGATAAGCATAACCGCTGACATACAGCGGAATCCGCTTGTTGCGCTCCCAGCCTTCCCTTTGCTGATAGTATCCGTCACTGGTGATTCTTCCGGAATACTCTCCAATAAAAAGTGCCTGGCCAACAGCCAGGCGATAAGGATATGCAATCTGATTATCATAAATCAGGGCATCCACCGGAATTCCCATGGAGGACGCAATATAATCCACAGTGTCTCCCTCTTTTACTACATAAATTTGCATCTGCTGTTACCCCTCTCATGCCCCTTTGTCTCAATATATGCAAAATTATGTAGTACATTCCTTTCATTATTGCGAAGAAGCTCTCCGAAACTCTTTCATCATACGAAAAATTCCGGCCGCCTCCATATTTTTGGCAATCGTATAAAAAATCAAAGAATTAATGGGCCACATAATCAGATTTTTCTGTACCCGCAGCCAGAACAAATCAAAAAAGCGATTGCCATACATTAAAGTCAGCCAATATGTCCCCAGCAGCATATTGCAGAGAATTGCCACTATAAGCTCCGCTGCCAACACCCGCCACAGTGATATGGGCTTCTTGTAATAAAAGATTCCGTACAGCACTCCTGCCAGTAGTGCTCCCAATGTCCATCCCGGAAAAAAGGGTCCCGTCGGCTTTACCAGGTATTTGAGAATGTCGAGCATACCGCCAAACGCCCCTCCCACTACCGGTCCGAACAGATAATAGACGACCTGGTTGGCAATACTGGAAAAACCAATTTTAATGTAATCGCCAATCGCCAGCGTCAGGTATCCCAGGACAACCGAGACAGCTCCCATCATACCTGTCAGTGTGAGTGTTCTCACATGCTTCAATTCGTTATACGAATCGGTGAACAAAGTTGCTAATTTTTTCATAAAAAATTACCTCCTTTGCAGACCTCTCGCGGCATAAAGGAGATAATTCCGACAATTATCCTCTTTGCAGCGGGATGCGGACTATGCACCGCAAGAACTCCCGGTTCTTTTCGTCCGGCTGGCAACTCCCCGTCCACCCGGCACTTAACGCGCACAGACCTACTCTGCTTTCTATTTTATTTTTTGATATCTGCGCTATTTCTTGTCTCCGACGCGATATCGGAGTAAGTATATCACAGTTCTGCAAAATAGAAAAGAGAAAATTTGCAAAATCAAAGAAATAATAAAAGCAAATAATAAAATCACCTTAGCTTACATGCAAAAAGCAATTCCACTGCTGCTATATAATCCTCCATCCGGCCGGCCTTCTTTATTTGCTTCAAAGGGCGTTCCCCTCCTTCAAACAACTCTCCCAAGTAAGACCACAACTCTTTCATTTTAAAAAGCACATTTCTGTCGCCGGGAATCGCCTCCCGATAGCCTGCCAAAATCTCCGCATGGAAGTTTTTCAGACGCTGCTGCCTTGGATACTCGCGAACACATTCCGCATTCGCTTTCAAGTCCTCTGCCAATCCTGGATTTTTTAAAAGCCCCCGCCCCAACATTATGGTATCCACTTTGGGAAAGGCTCTTTTAAATGCCGTATAATCCTCTGGCGTAAATATGTCTCCATTATAGCATAGCGGATTTTCACTTTCCTTTACTGCTCTCTCAAATTCCCCCCAGTTAGGGTGATTCCGATAAAAATCCGTTTGAACACGGGGGTGGATAATCAGCCTTTCCAGAGGATATCGATTAAAGATTCGCAAAAGCTCCGAAAACTCGGCCGGATCGCTTCTGCCAATCCGTGTTTTTATGGAAAATTTCATTCCCAATTGCCCCATGTGCCCACTCACTTTTTCTAAAAATTGATCTAGCTGTGACGGCAGAGATAAAAATCCGGCCCCGCGATTTTTCGTTACCACAGTACCGGATGGACATCCCAAATTCAAATTGGCTTCCTCATAGCCCAACCTTTGCAATTTTTCAGCCGCCCATACAAAATCTTCTTCACAATTCGTCAAAATCTGGGGCACCACGCAAATTCCCCGGTTATGTTCCGGCAAAACATCGTTCAGCTCCCGGGATGTCAGCTTCCGGGACTGATTCGGCGCAATAAACGGAGTATAATACCGGCTGACTCCTCCATAAAACTTATGGTGGGCATTGCGATATACATAACCGGTAATTCCCTCCATCGGTGCAAAATAACAATCCATAAAATCACCTCACGCACAGCCGTTCGATATGGATCCCCAAATGGCCTACAGCCTCTCGCGGCACTGGCCTGTGAAGCTCTTTTTCCAGTTTCTCACAGATTTGCCGTGCCAGTTCATAAGATCGGGGAAACTGTGTCCGTGCATATTCATCCATATCCAAACGGATCGATTCTCCATCCCGAATCCGCACCACTAAATAACGCAGATGCGCCATAAACCTCTCAAACATAAACGAATGGGGATCCAACTTTAAATCCAGAGATTCTTCTACCATCGCCGTCACCATCCGCATTACCGTAACCATTTGCAGAGATTCTTCCAGTTTCTCATCCATCCGGCCGGCCCGGATGTGGAGTGCGATATATCCTACCTCATCCTGGCACAAAACACAACCGGAAATTTCCTGTACCATATCACGCGCCTTTAAAGCAATCTGAAATTCTTCCGGATACAAAACGCGGATGTCCCCATGAAATGGATTTTTCAAAAGAATGCCATTCTGCATGCGCTCAACCGCCACCGCGATGTGATCCGCCAGCGGAATCAGAATATTGGGATTTAATTCCCCCCACTTTGTCCTGGCCAGTTCCACAATCCGGCCTGCCAGCTCAAGAAACTCCGGATCCATATCACTCAAAACCTGACGGCCAGTTCTCATTTTCTCTTTCCGATCCACAATCGTATAGCGTTTTGTATTTTCGTCTCTCTCAAAACGTTCATTAATCTTTTTTCCAAAGCCTATGCCATTCCCGAGCAGAATCGCCTCCTCCTGCCGCTTCATATCGTAAACCAGTACCCCGTTATTGTTTAACACCTTGATTACACGATACATACCTTTTTCCCCCATTTACCGATACTCTTTTCTCATAGCCCTTCACAGTTCAACCAGGAAACTGGCATCGTTTTTCCGAAAAACAGGCCTTCCGTAACAGTCCGGCCATACAGTGTCCTGTTTCCAGAAAACGCTGCATGGCCGGACCATAATTTATATTAACACATCTCCCCGCATTTGTCCTGTATAAATTTATTTAGATCCCCATCAGATCGGCTGCATAATCCAATGCCTTTAGTCCCTTCTCCTCCGGCACTACGATCGATGCACCTTCTGGCAACGCCGTATAGATAACCATACAGGCTTCCGATACTGCATTATTTTTTACATACTCCAGATCAAACTTCAACAGACATTCTCCCCGTTTTATATGATCTCCATCCTTAACCTGAGGCTCAAAGCCTTTCCCTTCCAGTTTCACCGTATCCACGCCAATATGAAGCATGAACTCAATACCATCTGTAGTCTTCAACCCCATTGCATGACCGGTAGGAAATACAAATGCCACTTCCAAATCACAAGGAGCAAGCACCTCTCCGTTTTCCGGCATTACCATAAACCCGTCGCCAATCATCTTTTGGGCAAAAGTTACATCCGGTGCATGCTCAATGGATTCCACCTTTCCGGTAAACGGACTGTACAAAGGCACTTTTTTTCCGCCAACAGCCTGTGCTGCCGGCTTCTTTGGCAAAGGCTTCTCGCTTTCCTGGTTGCCTGCTGTATTTGGAGCATCTGTTTTTTCTTCCCCGGACATACCCTCCTCATGGTACTCCACATCGGGAGCTGATGGCATATAAGCCACCAGATCGGCTTTAATATTTGGCACGGTAGGCCCGTAGATCACCTGAACCCCTTGTCCCTTTTTAATCACTCCTGCCGCACCGGTTTTCTTTAAAATATCTTCATTTACCAACTCTGGTTTGTTAACCGTACAGCGCAGGCGAGTGATGCAGCAATCCACATCTACCACATTTTTCCGTCCACCAAGACCATTGAGAATCATCTGGGAACGCTCATCAACTGCTGGTTGCCCGCCGGCAGCGCCCTTTCTTGCATCTACATCGCTTCTGCGATACAGCTTAACTTCCTCGCTGTCATCTCGTCCCGGCGTCTTCAAATCAAACTTCAAAATCAAATATTTAAACAAGAAGAAATACACGGCAAAATAAACCGCGCCCACTACCGGAATCCAGTACCAGCTGGTTTTTCCTGCACCCGGCAAAATTCCAAACAATGCCAGGTCGATGATTCCGCCAGAGAATGTCATACCCACGCCCACATTCAGAATATGCATCAGCATATAAGCGGCTCCTGCCAGCACACTGTGAACCGCATACAAAAATGGGGCTACAAAAATAAAAGTAAATTCCAAGGGTTCTGTAATGCCAGTCAGCATAGCCGTCAATGCCGCCGACGCCAAAAGGCCTCCTGCCGCCTGCTTTTTTTCCGGCTTCGAAACCTGATACATGGCAAGCGCCGCACCCGGAAGTCCGAAGATCATAAAGGGGAACTTTCCTGCCATAAACCGCGTTCCCGGATTAACGCTGAAATGCGCAATCTCCCCCACATGGGCCAGCTGGGCAAAGAAAATATTCTGAGCGCCATACACCATCTGGCCGCCCACCTCCAGCTGGCCGCCCACCGCTGTCTGCCAGAAAGGCATATAAAACACATGATGCAATCCAAAAGGAATCAATGCCCTCTCAATAATTCCGTAAATCCATGTTCCCACATAACCGGAGCTGTTTACCAATGCTCCCAAACCATAAATTCCAGTCTGAATCACCGGCCACACAAAATACATTAAAATTCCTACAAAGATATATGCCACGCTACAGACAATCGGTACAAACCGAGTACCGCCAAAAAATGACAATACCTGAGGAAGCTGAATTTTATAATATTTATTATGCAGCGCAGCTACTCCCAGACCCACAATCACACCGCCGAACACGCCCATCTGCAAAGAAGAAATCCCCAGCACCTTTGTCACCGAGCCATCCAGCATTCCCACTGTCTGTTCTACAGAGCCGACCATTCCCGCCAGGGCATTTCCGGCAGCATCCATCACTTCCGGAGCTGTTACCAGCCTGCCGGAAAGCACCAGCAGAGCATGAATCGCTGTATGCATGATAAAAAAGGCGATTACGCTGGCCAGCGCCGCCACCTCTTTTTCCTGCTTTGCCATGCCTACCGCTACCCCAATGGCAAACAATAAAGGCAGGTTTTCAAAAACCACATTGCCGCAGCTGTTTAAAATATTCAAAAACCCGTTCAGCAATGTGCCCGGCCCCAGAACCGCCTCCAAATGATATGCCTGAATCATGGTCGCGTTGGTAAAGGAACCGCCGATTCCCAGTAAAAGTCCTGCCACCGGAAGAATGGCGATCGGAAGCATGAAGGAACGTCCGACCCGCTGTAATACACCAAAAATCTTGTCTTTCATTTCTTTTCCCTGCTTTCTTTTTGGATTTGTGCGGCATCATACTACCCATAGACAGCAAAAAAGCATAAACCCCCTTTCCACAGCAATATCGCCGCATTATGGGTAGTTTATGCCTGATAGAACTTCTTTATCAGTAACACACTAAATAAAGTATAAAATGAGAGATAACTTTTGTCAATATCTAATTCATATTTTTCCCGTAATCCGGAATACTAAAAACATAGTATGATACCAGGAGCAAAATACCCTTTGATCCCAACATCATAATATCGAAACAGTCAAAAACAAGTCAAATGCCCGTGCAGGCACGGCACTTGGCTCATTGCTCGCGGAAATAAGAAAGAGGTCTGATTATGATTAATGACAAACGGAAAGTCGTATTGGTAGGCACAGGGATGGTCGGAATGAGCTATGCCTATGCTCTTTTAAATCAAAATGTCTGTGATGAACTGGTACTTCTTGATCTGGATAAGAAACGCGCTGAAGGCGAAGCTATGGATTTAAATCACGGACTGGCCTTCTCTGCCGCCAACATGAAAATCTATGCCGGAGAGTATGAGGACTGTAAAGACGCCGATATTGTGGTAATCAGTGCAGGCGTGGCCCAGAAGCCCGGCGAAACCCGCCTGGCGCTTCTCAAACGAAATGCCAGGGTATTCCAATCCATTGTCGAACCTGTCACCGCCTCCGGATTTGATGGGATTTTTCTGGTCGCTACGAATCCGGTCGATATCATGACAAAAATCACCTATATATTGTCAGGCTTTAATCCCAGAAAGGTGCTCGGTACCGGCACGGCATTGGATACCGCCAGACTGCGCTATCTCCTGGGTGAATATCTGCGGGTCGATCCCAAAAATGTTCATGCCTACGTTATGGGAGAGCATGGCGACAGCGAGTTTGTGCCTTGGAGCCAAGCTCAGATCGCCACAAAATCCATTCTTGAGCTATGCGAGGATAATCCTGAAGTTGACAGACAGCAGCTGATAAAAATCGAAAAAGAAGTTCAGGAAGCCGCATATAAGATCATTGAGGCCAAACACGCCACCTATTATGGCATCGGCATGGCCCTGACTCGAATCACCAAAGCAATACTGGGAAATGAAAACAGCGTCCTCACGGTCTCCGCAATGCTGAAAGGGGAGTACGGGCAAACCGATGTATTTTCCGGTGTCCCCTGCATCATTAACAAAAGCGGAGTCCAGCGGGTATTAAAATTATCTCTGACCACAGAAGAAAACGAACGTCTTGGAACCTCCTGCAAGGTGCTCCGAGAATGCTATAACGAATTGGCTGGGGATAATATATAAGGAATACTGCTTCCCAATGTCATGATGTTGGGGTCAAAAGGTCATGTGCTGGAAAATTGTATTAATTAATTTAAAATTGTGTGTGAAATCATCCTCATATTATAACTTAAAATGGATACTAATCAAGTTTATTCAACACACAGTTAAGAAACAATTCAAACAATTTTCCACATTGACACCTTTTGACCCCAGCATCATGTCATTAAGTTAATTTTAGGGAAGGTACGCCATGGAAGAAGGAGCGGGAAGTGGCCGGAAATGGTCTGCCGCTCCTTCTTCCATGGCTGAGTATTCCCAGGGCTAAACTTAATGGCTTTGGCCGCTGCCACTCTCCTTTTTTACGATCAGCCTGGATACCTCTGTCATGTTGTTTCCCAGACTTTGCTCCAGGTTCATCTCATAATGGTTCCCCCTTTTCTGGCCCCTGCTCTTCATCTCCTCCGCAAATGTCTCCAGTGTCATAATTCACGCTTCCTCCTTCGCTTTTTTAGATTTCTCTTTACGGTCGAACTGTCCCAGCTAAGAATGTCGGAAATCTCCTCTAGCTGTATCCCTTTTTTCTTTAACACATGAATTCTTTGGTTTCTTTCTGCTCTCTCTGCTACCGCCGTCTGGTCTGGCTGTCTGCCTCTTGGTAGAGAGCGGCCCCGGCTCCATTGTCCTGGGCCCTTGTCATAACGCCTTCGGGCTGTACTGGCGCCGACACCATTTAAAATGGCGATAAAAATGTGTGTGGTCTGTGAACTGCATAAATCAATTTTCATAGCTATTTTAGTACTATATATTGTAGTTATCAATCTAATATATCCATATATAATGTATATTTTTAAACTTCAAATATTTTTCTTTTTGACAAAATATTGTGCAATCCAAAACTATTTGGTATAATTGAGCAGGGAATTTGGAATAAATTTTATGAATGATCTTTTTCAGCAGTGGCATTTGCACATTGCATATAAAAATTTCATCTTGATTGCCATAACATATGAAATTCTTTGACGATAGCACACAATAATCAAAGAATCTCTTTTCTGATTATTCAATGTGCAAAACATATAAAAAACAGCTTTCTGAATATTATCTACTATTTTAATATTCATTAATCATAAACAAATATGTTCAATAACAAATACAATCTTTTAGTCTGCTGAAAGGAGTAATCTTATGGCGGGAAATAATGAAAATAGAGTAAATGAACTTATTTCTGAACTGAGCGATTGTCGAGAAGATGAGCGAAATACACAAAATCAAATATTAGAGGTGATTTCTGTAACAGGTACAATTTTAGGAATCATATTTAGTGCTTCTTATCTTAATACTTCTGAAAAAAATAATATCATAATAGCTTTTCCAAACATAAATATTACTTATGCTAGAATTTTATTTTGGCTCAGTTTAATTATATTTTCCACTGCTTTTACATATATTATTGTCCTAGGAACAAATAACCTTTTAAGATATTACTATATTCAAACTATAGAGGATCGGTTGCTAGTATTGATTCCATCTGGCCCAGATGATAAGGATCGAGGTAAATTCCTTCACTGGAACGCTTATAGTGCCCCTATTATAACTAGAAATATAAATCATATTACATCAACCCATACAGCTTTAATCTACATATGCTATTCTGTTGCAACTTGTTGTGCTGTTTTATTTAGTATAGTAATGGTTACATCATTATTTTTAGAAATAAAGCCCAAAGAAAGTATTGATCATATAATCCTCTGGTTCGCTATTACCTTCATGGTATTAACGGTAATATTATTCTTGCGAACTTCATGTAAAGCTAAAGAAGTTGCACAATTTGCATGGGATACTGCACATGAGAATCAAAAAATTCGATTTAAAAAATCTTCACAGAAATTATACGGAAAAGGCAAATCTTTCAGGCGATTATTGCTGTATTTTATTTACCCTAAAATCCAAGATCCTCAAAAACCTGTCCTTATTATATTGGGATTCATATATGGTGCTATACTTATGAATTCTCCATTTAATTTTATATGTATTATACGCCTTATATTGGTCATAATTATATTTGATTTTTTAGCATATCAAGCAAGGTATCAAATTAACGATATTCGTGGATTAAAAGAAGATAAAGAGGCTGGCTGTAAAAACAGATTACTTTCAGATGATATTAATAATCCAGAACATATTATTAAGTTATCACTTATTATAGCATTTACTAAAATTATAATTTGTATAATTATGACAATATTCCTGGAACATAAAATTAAAAAAGTTTTACTGATATGTTTAGGAATTCTATTTGTTTCAACATTATTGTATGAAGTAGTAAGAGCAAAAAAAATCACAAGATTAGTCTTCATTCTAGTTGGGGCAGGTTATCCTTTGCGTTTTTTTGTTGGTCTACTTTCAATAGTAGATGTCGATTTTAATATTGAGACAATATTCTTTATATTAGCCTTATGGTCATATGGTTCATTTTCCTCAATTTTATCATGGGCGAATGAAGTAACGGATCGAATGCAAAAGGCTCAAGCAGTTACTAATAGTTTTCCTATATCATATCAAAAAAAACATTTTTCTGATATCCAGAAAAAATTATATGAGAGATATAATTTATGTAAAAACCATCCAATAAATGAGAAGGTTTTACCTTTACGGGAAAAAGGTGCAATAAGTGATCCTTGGAATTTATTCCTGTTTTTATGTCTTTCCTTTTTGCTCTTTATTGCTATCTCAAGAAAATTTCCTTTAAAAGTATTACGTTTGGAATTTGTAGTTTATATAGCATTTATTATAAATATTTATTTACGTCAATGGAAAAAAATTCTTTTCATGGGCATAGGTTGGGTATGTATTATCGGTAAAATATTTATAGGCTTGATTTTTTTCAAAATCCCTATATGGTATTTACTATTTTCTGTAATGCAGATAATAATAACTATCACATACTTTATACTATCCTATCGGCCACAACTTAAAAAAATCAACTATAAACTAGTTCTTTATAAAATTATGAAGACAGCTTTAGGAGAATATGCTGTTAATATTTTATATGGTAAAAGTACTCAATGAATCTTCTATCCTCTATTTACTCCTTTTAAAAAACTTATTCCTTTTATAAGATTATAAATGGAGCTGTCAGGAAATAACGGTTTATGCCTCCGATATGTAAGAAGGAGACAGTCTCTTAGAAATTCAGGCTTTTTCAAAGCTTTGGATTTTTACCGGACCGTCTCCTTTTTTTGCAGTATTTATTTTAGGGCATAGTCTCCCTGGTGTTTCAGAATACCTGTCTCTCTCTGAATGTTCGCATGGAATTCTTCTTTCAATTCTCCCCATCGTTCATTGATCTTCTTCACCTTATTGCGGTCCGGATTCTTTTCGGCATTGTATTGATAAAAGCACCTGGCCTTGTTCTTACAGCCGCTACAGTCCGCGCATCCATATACCTCTAATGTCTGGGTATATCCATCCTCTTCCTTGCTTTCCATCCCGATATGGCGCTGCTCTCTTCCGTCATGGCAGATGGAATAAGGCTCATCTTCAAAGACAACATATGTCATATTCTAATACTTTCCGATATATTTACCAAATGCACTTAAAATGTAAATACAAATCAAAAACGGAGATAATGTAAGAAACCATATATGGTTTCTCAACTTTATCTCCATTCTAATGTTCCTACCCCGAACACTCCATCCCCACCCGCAGCTTCTCCACCGCCTTTTTCTCGATCCTTGACACGTAAGACCGGGATATTCCCAGCGCTGCTGCAATCTCCCGCTGGGTCCGGGGCTGTTTTCCAAACAGCCCGTATCGCATTCCAATCACCTCTTTCTCCTGTTCCTTTAAACAAGATTCATAAACTTCATAAAGCTCCTGGATATCCTGGTCTAAGATCAGATCCTCCAGCACTTCTTTATTCTCCATCTCAATCACATCCACCAGGCTGACTGCTTCTCCATCCTTGTCTACTCCGATAGGTTCATACAGGGAGACCTCTTTTGTATATTTCTTGCTGGCCCGCAACAACATCAAAATCTCATTCTCAATGCATTTTGCCGCATACGTTGCCAGACGGGATCCCCTGTCTATATGGAAACTATTGACTGCCTTGATAAGCCCAATCGTTCCTACCGACAAGAGATCTTCCATGTCATAATCCGTATTCTGGTATTTTTTTGCCACATGGGCTACCAGCCTCATATTACGTTCTATCAGAATGTTGCGTGCTTCCCGGTCGCCCTCTCGGCATCGTTCCAGCCAGATTTTCTCCTCTGCAGGCGACAGGGGCTTCGGAAATGTCTTCAAAGAAAGCCACCTCAAAGCTTACTTTACTATCAATGTATGCTTTGGCTGCTTGCCTCGTGTCGTAGCGGAATTTGTACTATATTTTTTCTCTGTAATTTTAAATACTATACTTATTATTCCCAAACCAATTTTTCCAATTATGCCTTCCTGTTATTAGCTTTCTCCCATATCCGCCGATATATAATCATAAACTTCACAGAATTATCACAATTGACAGAAGGAGGTCGGGCCGTGAAAGTCACAGCAAAAAGCTGGTTCCAGGATACCAGCAGCCAGATGTACTCTTCTTCCTCCCAAAAAGAAGAAGACACTAAGAAAACAGAACTCCTCCAGACAAAAGACCAGGACACGGACAGACTGCTCGATTCCTTAAAAGCTCTCTCCACATCGCCAACAAAAAAAGAAAACAGCAATTTCAAAATGAAGTCTTCCAAACCAGATGACTCCGTGGGACAGCTTGCCTCAATGTTAGCAAGAGCCGAGACCCGTATCGATGTCCAGCAGGTTGCCTCCCGCGCCATTCGTTCCCTGACCAATTTAAAAATGGCTCTGGCTGCCAGCGAAGGCAGCGATGCCAAGAAGATTGCCCAGATGATTAAACGGATGGAAAAGCTGATTAAAAGAATCCAGAAAAAGCTACAGCATTTGTCTAAAGAAGAACAACTGGAGAACCGCAGGAAACGAGCTGAAAAAGACAGAAAAGAACAACTGGCCAAAGAGATTCAAAAAGAGCTCAATACCCGACGAAAAAAACGCCGCCGGGATGAGCGTAATTATGCCAATAAAGAGATGGCCGAGGATGCCAAAAACTCCTCCGCCGAGTTAACCGCTGATATGATGAATGCCATATCGCCCGGTTCTGCTGCCGGCATCAGTCCCTCTATGAATGCCGGCTCTGCTGCTTTTGATACCAGCGGTATTTCGGCAGACATGGCCATGGCCGAAAGCGTTTCCATCGACATTTCCGTCTAGAACAGACGGATAAGCTTTCAGAGGGTGTTGCACAGTCCCCCCATGCCGCTTTCCCGGCACTACCGTAAAAGAAATGGTGATACTATCTTTGAGAATACTCAGCCATGGAACAAGGAGCGGGAAGAGGCGGGAAATGCTCTGCTGCTTTTGACTTTGCAGGGATTTAGAATTCCTTAAATCCCTGAGTTTTGCCTTGAAACGAAAATCCACTCTGTCTGAGCGAAG